>DASWBQ010000316.1:0-1663 GCA_036390535.1 Gemmatimonadales bacterium
CACTCCGGCGTCGGTGCCCACCAGCAGGTGCAGCCCGTTGGCGGGGTCGATCCAGAGGGCGTGATTGTCGCTGTGCTTGTCGTAGGCCGTCTCCAGGATCTCCATCGTGGCACCGCCGTTCCGGGTCACGTGGAGGAAGACGTCCATCTGGTACACCAGGTTCGGGTCGGTGGGCGACGCCTCGAGTTCCTGGTAGTAGTGCGGGCCGGTGCCCCCCGAGATGTAGCTGTTCCGCTTCTCCCAGCTCTCGCCCTTGTCGCGCGAGCGGTAGAACCCGCGCTCCTCCTGGTTGGCCTCGATGGTGGCGTACACCAGCGACGGGTCGGCCGGGGTCACCGCCAGCCCGATCTTCCCCATGTCACCGCCCGGCAGGCCGGTCTTCACCTGCCGCCAGGTCCGGCCGTTGTCGGTGGACTTCCAGATCCCCGACTTGGGCCCGCCCCCCAGGAAGCCCCAGACGTGGCGCCGGCGCTGGTAGCTCGCCGCGTAGACCACCTCGGGGTTGGACGGATCGAACTCCAGGTCGGTGACCCCGGTGTTCTCGTCGATCTGCAGCACCGGCGCCCAGGTGGCGCCGCCGTCGCTGCTCCGGTAGACACCACGGTCACCGCCCGCCGACCAGAGCGGGCCCTCGGCGGCCACCAGCACTACGTTGCCGTCCTTCGGGTGCACCAGGATCCGGGCGATGTGCTGCGAGTTGGGGAGCCCCATCCGCTGCCAGGTGCGCCCGCCATCGCGGCTCCGGTAGACGCCGTCGCCCCAGCCGACGTGGCGGCCGCTGACGTTCTCGCCAGTGCCGACCCAGACCACGTCGGGGTTGGTGGGGTCGAGGGTGATTTCGCCGATCGAGTACGAGGGTTGGTCGTCGAAGACCGGGGTCCAGGTGGTGCCGGCGTTGGTGGTCTTCCAGACCCCGCCGGAACCGGCGGCGACGTACCAGGTCCCCTGGGCCGTGGGGTGGACCGCGATGTCGCTGATCCGGCCGCTCATGAAGCCGGGGCCGAGGCTCCGGAACTGGAGGCCGGCGGCGGCCTTGGCGAGGGTGGAATCGGGGGCCTGCGCCGGGAGCGGCGAGGTGACGGCGAGGAGGAGAGCGAGTGTGCGCATGAAAGGAGGATAGGCAGCAGGACGGCTTGGCGGGTAGGGCGGGTGGGTCGGGTAGGGCGGGTGGGTCGGATGGGTCACCCCGTGCGAAGCGAGGGGGCATGAGCTCAGCCCGTCATTTCCGCCGGGGGCGAACAATCAGCGCCGAGTTTATCGCCGCCGAACGGCCAGTTGACCGGGTCGCCCCATCCTCCATCACCCTTGGTGCCGCGACCGCGGGGCTCGGACCCCTGGTCCGTTGGCATCGACCAACGATGGAGGAGTCCATGTCCAGTCTGCGCCTGTGGAGTCTCGCCTGCCTCGGCCTGGCGGTCGGGGGATGCAGCCCGACCCCGACCGAGGGCCCCGATGCCCCTGCCCCGAACCTGGGCAAGGCCAAGCCGCCCAGCCTCCCGACCGTCACCGTTGCGATCACCCCCACCAGTCCGGGCCTCCTCCCGGATGGCAGCCCCTACGTCGTCACGCCTGGGAGCGACGGGTCCGTCGAAGTCCGCCCCGCCTGCTCGACCCGCTCCATCGACCTTCAGGGGATGGTCCCGGCAATCGACGGGCTCGACCG
>DASWBQ010000317.1:0-3587 GCA_036390535.1 Gemmatimonadales bacterium
CGAATGGCAGCGGGAAATACCACGGCGGGAGGACGACAGCGCTCCCACCGAGGTCCTCCCGCCGCTGTTCGTCCCGCTGCCGTTCGTCCCGCCGCTGTCCGTCCCGCCCTAGAAATCAAACCTCAGAGTCGCCACCACCGAGCGCCGCGGCTCGGGGCGGAAGAACGAGGTGTTCGAGGCCTCGGCGTACAGTTCGTCGGTCAGGTTGAGCACGGCCAGGTTCAGGGTCGTCGCCGTCGTCCCGAAGGTGGGCAGGCGGACCGCGCCACGGATGTTGTGCACCGTGAACGGGGGCAGCCGGTCCCCGACCGGAGCGGCCGTGAGGTTGATGTCCTTCCGCTCGCCGTTGTGCCGAACCTCGTAGGCCGCGAAGAACCGGTTCTGGGTGTCACGCCAGGACAGTTCTCCGCCGATCTTGCTGCTGTAGCTGTCGCCCGCCGAGAAGTTCGGGTTGTCGACGTTCTTCGAGGAGAGATCGGTGTAGTGCCCCAGGACCGCGAAGCCCCGGCCCAGCACCACCTCCGACAGCACCTCGATCCCCTGGTCGCGGACCTTCTCGATGTTCTGGTTCTCGTAGGCCGGGAACTGCCCGACGACGGAGTCCGGGATCGCCGCCAGCCGGATGCCGTCCGAGATGGTGTTGGTGAAGTAGATCACCTCGGCGTAAAAGCGGCCTTTCCGGAACTTGGCCCCGACGTCGAAATTCAGGCTGGTCTCGGGGTCGAGGTCGGGATTGGCCACCAGGTAGCCGTTCCCCTCGGGGGTCGCCCCGTCGAAGTACTTCTCCACCAGGTTGGCCGCCCGGAACGCGCGCCCCATCGTGCCGATCAGGCTCAGCTCCGGGATCACGTTCCAGTTGCCGCTGAGCGAACCGACCAGCGCCCCGTTGGAGCCCTTCACACCGGCCCGCGTCTCCGGCAGTCCCGCCGTCGCCTTGGTCTCTGACTGGATCGTCTGGCCGCGCATCCCGGCGCCCAGGACAAACTTGCTCCCGAGGGCGAACTCCGCCTGGGCGAAGATGCCACCGCTCCACAGGCTCGCGTTCGGCAGGGTGGGGGTCGTGCTGACCCGGTCGCGCGGCGGACCGAAGGTCGTCGTCGTGGTGAGGCTGGAGTCCTTGTTTTCCGTCTGGTCGATGTACCAGTCGACGCCGTACGTCACCGTGTGCCTGCCCGCGAGAACCTTGGCCGCCTCGGCCCGGAAGCCGTAGGTGGCGATGTCGGTGACGTTCCGGCTCCGGATCTTGATGCCGGCGCCGGGCGGGAACGGTGGGATCGGGAAGACGTTGAGGTCGATCTGCTGGACGAAGGTCCGGTCGTTCTGGGTGGTGTAGGCGGTGAGCCCGAACCGGTCCGCGAAGGCCGAGCTGACGGCGGTCGCCCGGTAGTTCAGCGTCGCCCGGGTGACGTCCTGCTCGGGGTAGAGGAGCCGGACCAGTACCCCGGAGGTGTCGCCGATCGCCGCGGGATCGACGTACCCGAAGCCGGCATCGTCCGCCGCGTAGTTCGACACCCGAAGCGACAGCGCGCTCCGCTCGGAGAAGTCGTAGGTCAGGTCGAGGCCAAGAGTCCGGTCGATCACGCCGGTGTCGTTGACCTTGGCGTTCTCTTCGAGGTTGATGTTGCCGAATGTCCCCGCCGGCGCGTTGTACGCGCTGGCGTCGCGATAGCCTGCGGTGACCGCGATCCCGAAACGCCCGGTCCGGCCCGTCACTCGCCCGTGCACCAGGTTCTGACCATCCGCGGACCCGTAGCGGTAGGCCAGCGAACCCTGCATGCCCGTCGCGGCGCCCCAGCCGGGGGCGCGGGTCGTGATCTGATTGACCACCCCGCCGATCGCGTCGGTGCCGTAGAGGACCGAGGCCGGGCCCCGCACCACCTCGACCCGGTTGAGGTTGTTCACATCGGTCATCGCCGGCAGTTCACCGAAATCCTGCTGCCGGCGGGAATTGTTGAGTCGCACGCCATCCTCGGCCAGGAGGATGCGCTGCCCGCGCTGGCCCCGGATCATCAGACGGGTCTGGTTCGGCCCGACGCCGGTCACGTCCACGCCAGGAAGGTTGCGGAAGAGATCGCCGATGCCGTTGGGCGACTCCTGCCGGACCACCGACGAGTCGATGGCCAGCACCGGGTTCGCGGTCCGGAACACCCGTTCCACGTTCCGGGTCGCCGTCACGGCCAGCGGGGCGAGCTTCGCCACCCTCCTGGCCGAGTCCGGAACGATCCGCGTGGTGTCGCGACGCGCCGGGGCGGCCTGCGCCGGGGCGGGGCGCGGCGTCAGCAGGGCGAGAATACCGAGCAGGGCGAGTGAACCGACCGGGAGTTTGGAGCGCATGGCAGAACCGTGGCTGGAGAGTGCTTCGAAATCGCCCTCCCATCCCTGGCCCTGTTGGCCGAAGGGGGATCGGGAGTGCCACGAATCTGTGAAGAATTCTTCCGGAGAGAAACCGTAAGCCTACGGGACTGGAGAGCCCGTAATTCTACGGGAAGTCGTTGACAATGAAGAAGTTATGAAGCCGTGCGGTCAGGAGGGGAGGAGCCCGGCATCGATCGCGAAGCGGGTCAGACCGGCGACGCTGGGGATGCCCAGCTTCCGGATCAGGGTCTCCCGGTAGGACTCCACGGTCCGGGGACTGAGTCCGAGATCCGCCGCGATCTCCTTGTTGGTCCGGCCGCTGGCAATCCCGACCAGGACGTCCCGCTCGCGCTTGGTGAGCAGTTCCAGCCGCTGGGCGGCGTTGGTCTGAAGGATCGGGGTGACGGTCTCCACTTCCTCCGAGAGGGCCCGCTCGAAGCAGGTGCCGCCGTCGTGGATGGTGCGAATCGCCCGGCGGAGGTCCTCGGGCAGGGTGTCCTTGCGGAGGTACCCATGGGCGCCAGCCTTCACGCTCTCGAGGACGTACTCCGGGTGGTCGTGCACGCTGAGCATCAGGATCCGTGAGTTCGGCACCTCCGCCCGGACCCGTGCCGCCGTCTTGATGCCGTTCTCGCCGGGCATGGTGATGTCCATGACGACGACGTCCGGCCGGAGCCGCAGGGCGGCCTCCAGGCCATCCGGGCCGTTACCCGCCTCTCCCACGACCTCGAACCCGGGAACCGTCAGCGCCTGCCGGATGCCTTCCCGGACCAGGGCGTGATCGTCCACGATCAGGATGCGAATCGGGGTGTCGCTCATTCCTCTCCTCCTCGATCGGTCATCGGCAGGCTTACCTCGAGCCGGAGGCCCCCGCCGTTCCGCGCCGCCAGCCGGACCTCCCCGCCTTGCGAGGCGAGGCGCTCCCGCATGCCGAAGAGCCCCGACCGGCCCGGGCCTCCGCTCACCCGCGCCAGCTCGCCCGCTGGCAGCCCGGCGCCGTCGTCCTCCACCGCGAGGCGGACTATACCCTCCTCGCACGCCAGCGTCACCGTCACCGCCCGTGCCTGGGCGTGCCGGGCGACGTTCGACAGTCCCTCCTGGACGGCACGGAAGAGGGCCAGCTCCGCTTCCGCCGGCATGGGCGGCAACGCCGCGGGGCCATCGAACCGCGCCGGCAGCCCGCTCCATTCCTGGAAGTCGGAGACCAGGGCCCGGAGCGCCGGGATCAGCCC
>DASWBQ010000318.1:0-4437 GCA_036390535.1 Gemmatimonadales bacterium
AGGTATACCAGGCGGTGCAGCGCCTGCCAGCGCCTTCCACCGAGGCGGCGCACCATCGCCAGTGGGGAAGTTGCGGCCAGCAGCAACAGCATCAGCCAGCCGGTGAATCCGACGGTGATATAGGGCCGCTTGGCGATGTCCTCCCCAAGTTCCGCGAGGACGAGGCCCCGGTCGAAGACGAAGTAGACGAGGAGGTGGACCGTCGCGTAGAAGAAGACGAAGAGGCCGGCCAGGCGGCGGACCCGGGCCAGCTGGCCGAGTCCGGTGAGCTGACGCAGCGGCGTGATGGCCAGCGTCACCGCGAGAATGGCGAGGGCCGTCTTGCCGGTGAAGTGGGTGAGGTACTTGACCGGATCGGCGGTGAGGGCGTCACGGACGCCGGCCCGGATCAGCCACGCGATCGGCAGCAGCCCGGCCAGCCAGAACCCGGCCTTCAGCAGGACGAGGGGCGAGCGGGCAAGCCGCCCCCCCACCCTCTCGGGGCTCACGACCCTCGACTCACGACTAGTAGTTCACCCGCAGGTCCATCCCGGCATAGAGCCCCGCCACCTGGTCGGCGTAGCCGTTGAACGGCAGCGTCGCCTGACGGGTGAGCTTGCCCAGGCGGCGCTCGGTACGCTGGCTCCACCGGGGATGGTCGACGGCCGGGTTCACGTTGGCGTAGAAGCCGTACTCCTGGGGAGCCGCGAGATTCCACGCGGTCTTCGGCTGGGTCTCGAGGAACCGGATCCGGACGATCGACTTGACTCCCTTGAACCCGTACTTCCAGGGAACGATGAGGCGCACCGGGGCCCCGTTCTGATTCGGGATCGGCTTGCCGTAGATGCCCGTGACCAAGAGGGTGAGCGGATGCATCGCCTCGTCGATCCGCAGCCCCTCGACGTAGGGCCAGTCCAGGACGGCGCGCCGCTGGCCGGGCATCTGCTGGGGATCGTACAGGGTGGTGAACTCGACGAACTTGGCCCGGCTGGTCGGCTCGAGGCGACGGATCAGGTCGGCCAGCAGGTACCCGTTCCAGGGCACCACCATCGACCAGGCCTCGACGCAGCGGAACCGGTAGACCCGCTCGACGGGGCTGAGCCCCCGGAACAGACCGTCGACGTCGAAGCTCCCCGCCCGCTTCACCTCCCCTTCCACCTTGACGGTCCAGGGGCGGGTTCGAAGCGACCCGGCATTGGCCTTGGGATCCTCCTTGCCGGTGCCGAACTCGTAGAAGTTGTTGTAGGAGGTGATATCCTCGTACGAGTTGGGGGTCAGACCGTCTTGCGGCGGAGTGGCGGGGAGGCGGAGGGGCGGGGGCAGCAGCAACGACGCGGCCCCGAAGCCGGCGGCTCGCAGCCATTGCCGCCGCGACCAGAACTGGTCCTCGCCGGTGATCTCGGACCAGTGGATGTCGTCGGGACGGCGAATCACCATGGCGGCGCCTCGTCTGGGGTTGACGTATATAACGCCCGACCCGCGATTTGGTTCACCCGGGGCGGCGGGCGGTGACAACGCCGCGCCGGTCGGCTAGCTTCTTGGCCCTCGGGACAGGTGCTCGAGTGGTTTAAGAGGCACGCCTGGAGAGCGTGTATACGCCACAAGCGTATCGAGGGTTCGAATCCCTCCCTGTCCGTTCCCTTCCCCGCCGCGGACCCACCCCCAGGGCGCGGCCGCGCCACTCAGGCGACCGGCTGGCGCCGCTTCCCCTTGGCTGCGGCTTTCCTGGGCGCCTTCCCGTCGGCCTCCGTCGCTTTGGCCTTGGCTTTGGCCTTGGGCTTCGCCGCGCGCGCCGCGGGGCGTTTGGCCTTGGTGAGGACCCGCGCGGTCCGGGGTGACGGCTTGCGCTTCCTGCCCCCGCCCTGCGCTTTGCGCGCCGCGAGCAGTTCGATCGCCTCGGCGAGCGTCGTGCTGGCGGGATCCTGCCCGCGGGGGATCGAGGCGCTGATCTCCGCGTGCTTCACGTACGGGCCGTACTTCCCTTCGAACAGCAGCACCGGCGCCTGGTCCTCGGGATGGGGGCCCAGCTCGCGCAACGGCTTCGGCTCGGCCCGGCGCCCGCGGCCCAGCTTCGGCTGGGCCAGGAGTTCCAGCGCCCGCGCCAGGCCGACGGTGAGGACGTCGTCCTCGCCTTTGAGGGAGCGGTAGTCCTTTCCCTCCTTGCCCAGGTCGTGGACGATGTAGGGCCCGAACCTCCCGAGCCCGGCTGAGACCTTCCCGCCCGTTTCCGGATGCGCCCCCAGCAGACGCGGCAGCGAGAGCAGCTCGAGCGCCTGCGGGAGTGTCACCTGGTCCGGGGTGACGCCGCGGGGCAGCGACATCCGTTTCGGCTTGGGGCCGTCGTCGGAGACTTCGCCGAGCTGGACGTAGGGACCGTACTGGCCGGTGAGGAGGAAGACGGGCTGCCCCGAGGCCGGGTCGTGTCCCAGCGCATTCGGCCCTTCCCGCTTTTGCTTGACCAGGGTCTCCACCATCGCCGCATCGAGGTCGGCCGGCGGGACGTCCTGCGGGATGCTCACCCGTGTCGCCTCCCCGTTCTCCTCCTGCTGGAGGTAGGGGCCGTACCGCCCGATCCGGACCTGGGTGTCCATCCCCCGCAGCTCGATGCTCCGGGCCTCGGCCGGGTCGACGGTCCTCGTCTTCTCCTCCACCTGGCTGATCAGGCCGGCGTCGCCGAGGAAGAAGCCACGGAGATAGGGCAGCCACTCGGCCTTGCCGTCGGCGATGTCGTCGAGGGTCTGCTCCATCCCGGCGGTGAACTTGAGCTCCACCAGGTGGTGGAAGTGCTTCTCGAGCAGCAGGGTCACGGCGATGGCCGTGAAGGTCGGAACCAGCGCCTGGCCCTGCTTGAACGCATAGCCGCGGTCGAGGATCGTCCCGATGATGCTCGCGTAGGTACTGGGCCGGCCGATCTCCTCCTTTTCCAGTTTCTCCACCAGGGTGGCCTCGGTATACCGGGCCGGTGGCTTGGTGGCGTGGGAGAGGGCCTCGAGTTCCCGCACCACCGGCCGGTCACCGGACACGAGGTGCGGCAGGATGACCTCCTGCTCCTCGAGCGCGGCCTCGGGATCGTCAGCGCCCTCCACGTAGGCACGCCGGAACCCGGCGAAATCGATCCGGGTGCCGGAGGCCCGGAACCGTGCCTCGTCCACGTCGATCGAGACCGTCACCGTGGTCACCCGGGCATCCGGCATCTGGGAGGCCATCGTGCGCTTCCAGATCAGGTCGTAGATGTCCCGCTCGCGCCCGGTCAGCCCGGTCTCTTCCGGCGTCCGGAAATGGGCGCCTGCCGGCCGGATCGCCTCGTGGGCCTCCTGGGCGTTCCTGGCGGTGCTCCGGTAGAAGCGGGGCTTGGGTGGCAGGTAGTCGCCGCCGTACAACCGGCTGATCGACTCGCGGGCCGCCTCGACGGCCTGATCGGACAGGTGGGTCGAGTCGGTCCGCATGTAGGTGATGTAGCCCTGCTCGTACAGGCTCTGGGCGACCCGCATCGCCTCCCGCGCGCTGAGCTTGAACCGGTTGATCGCGGCCTTCTGGAACGTCGCGGTGGTGAACGGCGGCTTGGGCCGCTGCGCCCCGGGCTTCTCTTCGCAGTCCGCCACCACCCAGGGCCGGGAGACGAGGCGGTCGCGGAGGGACACCGCCGCCGGCTCGTCCAGGAGGACCACGTCCTTCCCCTTCAGGATCTGGCCGGTGTGCGCGTCGAAGTCCTTGGATCCCGCCAGGGTCCGGCCGCCGAGCGCGACCAGCTCGGCCGTGAACCCCTGGCCCTGATGGTCCAGCGTGGCCTTGAGGTCCCACCAGCTCCCGGAGCGGAATGCCTTCCGCTCCCGCTCGCGCTCGACCAGGAGGCGCACGGCGACCGACTGCACCCGACCGGCGGAGAGGCCCCAGGCGATCTTCTTCCAGAGGAGGGGGGAGAGGGTGTAGCCCACCAGGCGATCGAGGATCCGTCGCGTCTCCTGGGCGCGGACCAGCTGCTCGTCGACTTCGCGGGTGTGCTCCAGCGCCTCCTTGATGGCCTCGCGGGTGATCTCGTGAAACACCATCCGACGAACCGGGATCTTCGGCTTGAGCTCCTGCAGCAGGTGCCAGGAGATGCTCTCACCCTCGCGGTCTTCGTCGGTGGCGAGGATCAGGGCGTCGGCTTCCCTGAGCGCTTCGCGCAGTTCCTTGACGACCTTCTTCTTCTCCGCCGGGACGACGTAGAGGGGCTCGAAGTCCCGGTCGACGTTCACGCCCCGCCGGGCCCACTCCTCTCCCTTGTACCTGGCCGGGACGTCCTTGGCGCCATCCGGGAGGTCCCGGATGTGGCCCATCGAGGCCTTGACCTCGTAGCCGCGGGGAAGGAAGCCGCGGATGGTGCGCGCCTTGGTGGGCGACTCGACGATGACGAGCGTTGCCATGGAATCTCGAAGTTCAAGAGGCCGGGCCCCGATGGCGCAACCTCATCGCCGC
>DASWBQ010000319.1:0-3283 GCA_036390535.1 Gemmatimonadales bacterium
AGGGCGCCGACGGTGACAGCGGCGAGCCGGCCGTCGGGGGAGAGAGTGACCCCGCCGTACACCTGGGGCTCGGCACCCGGGAAGGGTGTCTCGTGGCCGGCGGCGTCTACCCAGACCAGGCGGCCCTGGCCGGCCGCCGCCCCGGGGGCATAGACCAGGGTGCCATCGGCCGCGACGTCGAAGATGGCCTCGCCGGACCCGGCTAGCGAGACGTTGGAGACGAGGGGAAGGGGTGCGGACACGAACCCGCTCCGGTCGGGTCGAAGCCGGCCCACCTGCAAGGTGCCATCGGGAGCACGAAAGACGAGGACATCCTCGGCGAGGAACCGCGGGCTGACCCCAGCCGCGAGCCGGTGGGTCGTACGCGGCTCGAGGGTCCGGAGCACCACCGAGTCCACACCCCCGAATTTCTGCGTCTGCGCCAGCCACAGGCCGTCTGGGGACACGTCGAGGTTATGGAGGGCACGGTGGTCCCGCTCCCAGAACCGGTCATTAGGCGGGATCTCGGCCTGCGCATCCACCAGGCGGAAGGCGGAATCGGCCCGAAGCAAGCGGCGCCCGTCCCGGAGGCGCCGGACGGGCGGAGCCGGGGTGGGCAGGCCGCCCTCAATGGGGAGCTCCATCCGTTCATTGGTCCGACCGTCGGCCCGGCGACGGCTGAACGACATGGAGGTGCCGTCCGGATGGACCTCGGGCGCCAGGGCTCCGCGGGTACCGGGGATCGGGGTCGCTTCGAGCCGGTCGAGCGGGCGGCGCCAGAGGGCCGTGGCGGCGCCGCTGTCCGGATCGGCGCCGACGTAGATGAGGAAGCCGCCGTCCGGACCCAGCGAAACCGGCGGGCCGCTCTCGTTGAGCGGGACGTTAGTGGGGGTGCGGAGTTCCAGCGGCAGGACGGCGGCGGTGACGCGCTGGTCGCCAGCGCGGCCTGCGGGACGAAGCCACCCGATCGCGGCGAGAGCCGAGACGGCCAGAAAGGCCAGGCCAAACAGGACGGGCGGGCGGGCAGACGGTCGGAGGGTGGCGGCTCGCCTTGCTCCGGTGCTGACCGCGCCGTCCGCCAGCGCGGTGCTGAACGCTGCGGCGCTGGGGAACCGGTCGGCCGGGAGCCTGGCGAGGGCGGTGAGCACCGCCTCCTCCACCTCCGGCGGAGTGGTGGGACGGCGAACCGAGGGGGTCCGGGGATCCTCGGTGATGATCTGGGCGATGATGGCCTGGGCGGTGGAGCCGGTGAAGGGCGGGTCACCGGTCAGCATTTCGTACAGCACGCAGCCGAGGGCGTAGACGTCGCTCCGCGGCGTGATGTCGTGCTCGCCCATCGCCTGCTCGGGGCTCATGTAGCGCGGGGTGCCGAGTGACATCCCGCTCTCGGTCATCCGGCTGCCGCCGGCAGACGACGCGGCCAGGGCGATGCCGAAGTCGGCCACCAGGGCCTGGCCGTCCGGAAGGAGGATGTTCTCGGGCTTGATGTCGCGGTGGATCACGCCGTGGCGGTGGGCGTAGTCGAGGGCGGCGGCCACCTCCCGGGCGATCCGGACGGCGTCGGGGATGGGGAGCTGTTTCTCGCGGGCGAGCCGGTCCCTGAGGGACTCGCCCTCGACATAGGGCATGACGTAGAAGACCGTGCCTTCCACGGTGCCGGAGTCGAAGAGCGGCAGGATGTGGGGATGCTGAAGGTTGGCGGTGGTGCGGATCTCGTGGAGGAATCGCTCGCCGCCGATGACGGCGGCGAGCTCGGGCTTGAGGACCTTGAGCGCCACCTGGCGCTGGTGACGGAGGTCGTGAGCGAGGTAGACGGTGGCCATGCCGCCGGCGCCAAGTTCGCGCTCGAGGCGGTAGCGGTCGGCGAGGGCCTGGGCCAGGCGGTCGAATTCGGCGCTCATGCGATGGACATAAGGTACTCCGGGGTGGACAGGGCGGCGACCGCGGGAGGATGTAGACGGGGGCAGGGAATCGTCGTATCGTATGGCTTCTCCTGGAGTCCAATGACCGACCAGGCACGACTCGCCGCAGCCCTGAGCGACCGGTACCGGATCGAGCGTGAGCTCGGTGCCGGCGGCATGGCCACGGTCTACCTCGCCGAGGACCTCAAACACCATCGCCCGGTGGCGATCAAGGTGCTCCGGCCGGAGCTGGCCGACGCCATCGGCCCCGGCCGGTTCCTGCGTGAGATCGAGATCGCCGCCGGGCTGCAGCATCCACATATCCTACCGGTGCATGACAGCGGCAGGGCGGCAGCGCGGCAGGGCGGCAATGGCGAGCTCCTGTACTACGTGATGCCGTACGTCGAGGGGGAGAGCCTCGCCGCGCGTCTGGCACGTGACGGGGCGATGGCCATTCCCGACGCGGTGCGGATCCTGGCCGAGGTGGCCGACGCGCTGGCGTACGCCCACCAGCGCGGCCTGGTGCACCGCGACATCAAGCCCGACAACATCCTTCTCTCGGGGCAACACGCCCTGGTGGCCGACTTCGGGATCGCCCGTGCCGCCCAGGACGCCGGCGGCGACCGGCTGACCCAGACCGGGATGGCGCTCGGCACCCCGGCCTACATGGCTCCCGAGCAGGCAGCGGGGGAGGCGGTGGACCACCGCGCCGACATCTACGCCCTCGGCATCGTGGCGTACCAGGCGCTGGCGGGCGAGCTGCCGTTCCGGGGCCAGTCGGCACAGCGGATGGTGGCGGCGCACCTGAGCGAGATCCCGGAGCCGATCACCAGGTTCCGGCCCAGCCTGCCGCCGGCGCTCGCCGCCCTGGTGATGCGCTGTCTCGAGAAGCACCCGGCCGACCGGATCCAGTCGGCGGCGGAGCTGCAGCAGCAGCTGCTCAGCTCGATCACCCCGACGCTCGGCACACCGCCGGCGGTCCCTGCCGAGATGGCCGCGCCGCCAGGGACCGGGCGGGTGATCGCACTCTTCGCCCTGGCCTCGCTCGCCGTGCTCGGTGTGACCTATGGGCTGATGATCGGCCTCGGCCTGCCGAGCTGGGTGTTCCCGGCGGCGGCGGGACTGATGGCGGTGGGGCTTCCCATTCTGGTGACGACTGCCCGCTTCGAGCGGCGGCGCCACCAGGGGATCAGCGGCCACGGTCCGTTCGGCCTGTTCACGTGGAAGCGGGCGATTGCTGGCGGCGGGGTGGCCCTGGGCACGCTTGGCGTGGGCGTCGCGGTCTACATGGCGATGCGGGCGCTGGGCATCGGGCCGGTGGGGACCCTGGTGGCGAGCGGGGTGCTGGAGGAGCACCCGCGGGTGATCCTGGCCGACTTCACCGACCGGAGCGGCGACTCGAC
>DASWBQ010000320.1:0-20694 GCA_036390535.1 Gemmatimonadales bacterium
TGCTCTTCATGGACATCGCGTCCGCCGAGCTGACCAAGTACGCCTCCAACGCGATGCTGGCGGCCCGGATCTCGTTCATGAACCACGTGGCGGACCTCTGCGACCGGGTCGGTGCCGATGTCGACCTGGTCCGGCGCGGGATGGCGGCCGACCGCCGGATCGGGCCCTCCTTCCTGTTTCCGGGGCCGGGCTATGGCGGGTCGTGTTTCCCCAAGGACGTCAAGGCGCTGGTCGCGACGGCCGAGGGGGTGGGCATGGAGCCCGACCTCTTCGCGGCCATCGAGGTCGTCAACGAGCGGCAGAAGCAGGTCATGCTCCGCAAACTGGCCGGGGCGCTGGGCACGCTTGCCAACCGCTCGATCGGCGTCTGGGGCCTGGCCTTCAAGGCGGGGACCGACGACATGCGGGACAGCCCCGCCATCCCGCTGATCGACGGGCTGCTTGCCGCCGGCGCGCGGGTGACCGCGCACGATCCCAAGGCGGAGGAGCGGGCCCGCGGCATCTACGGCGACCGGATCGGATACGCCGCCGACCCGTATCACGCGATCGAAGGTGCCGATGCGCTGGTCATCGTCACCGAGTGGCTGGTCTACCGGACCCCGGACTTCGAGCGGATGCACCGGATCATGCGGCAGCCGCTGATCGTCGACGGCCGGAACCTCTACGAACCGGCCAGGCTCCGGCGGTACGGGTTCACCTACCTCGGCATCGGGCGGAGCGCGACATGAGGGTGCTGATCACCGGCGCCGCCGGGTTCCTCGGCTCGCACCTCACCGACCGCTTCCTGGCGGCGGGCCATGCCGTGGTGGGGATGGACAACCTGCTGACCGGCTCGCTCGACAACATCGCCCACCTCGCGGGCCACGAGCGGTTCCGGTTCATCCACCACGACGTCACCAACTTCATCTTCATCGACGGCCCGCTCGACGGCGTGCTCCACTTCGCCTCGCCGGCGAGCCCGGTGGACTACCTCCGCTACCCGATCCAGACGCTCAAGGTCGGGGCGCTGGGGACGCACAAGGCGCTCGGGCTGGCCAAGGCGAAGGGCGCCCGGTTCCTGCTCGCCTCCACCTCGGAGGTCTACGGCGATCCGGAGGTCCATCCGCAGACCGAAGCCTACTGGGGCCACGTGAACCCGGTCGGGCCGCGAGGCGTCTATGACGAGGCGAAGCGGTTCGCCGAGGCGATGACCATGGCCTACCGCCGCCACCACGGGATCCAGACCCGGATCGTCCGGATCTTCAATACCTACGGGCCCCGGATGCGGGCCGACGACGGCCGGGTGGTGTCGAACTTCGCGGTGCAGGCGCTCCGCGGCGAGCCGCTGACGGTCTACGGCGACGGGTCGCAGACCCGGTCGTTCTGCTACGTGAGCGATCTGGTCGAGGGGATCTACCGGCTCTTCCTCTCCGGGTACGCCGAGCCGGTCAACCTCGGCAATCCGGTCGAATTCACGGTGCGCCAGCTGGCGGAGGAGGTCCTCCGCCAGACCGGTGCCGCCTCGCCCCTGGTGGAGCGTCCCCTCCCGCTGGACGACCCCCGGGTGCGCCAGCCGGACATCACCGTGGCCCGCCGCGAACTGGGTTGGGAGCCGAGCGTGCCGCTGGTGGAGGGACTGGGCCGGACCCTCGCGCACTTCCGCGCGACCCTCGGGGGCTGAGCCGGGAGACATGGCGATGGACACCAGTACCGAACATCTGCTGGCGCAGGCCCGCGAACGGTTCGGGCTGTGCGACTACTACGGCGCGGCCCATCTCCTCGAGGAGATCGTGGCGGCGGGGGCGGCCTTCGCGGACGTCCACCACCTGCTCGGGCTCTGCCGATCGATGCTGGGGCAGCACCAGCGGGCCCTCGACGAGTTCGACCGGGCGCTGGCCCTGAACCCGCGCTACATCGAGGCCCACATTCATCGAGGGATCGTCCTCTCGGAGCTGGGCCGGCTCGAAGAGGCGGAGGCTTCCTTCCTCGCGGCCGTGGCCCACGACCCCCGGCTCGAGACTGGCTTCACCCGCCATGTCTCCTCCCGGCTCGCCAATCTGCACGCGGCGCTCGGCGAGGCGTATGCCGAAGCGGGAGCCGTGACGGAAGCGATCCGCGAACTGGAACGCGCGGTCGGCTACGGTCCCGACTTCCACGACCTCCGGTACCGCCTGGCACGGCTCCATCTGGAGGCGGGCAGCGCCCTGGTGGCCCGGGAACATCTGGAGCGGATCCTGGCCGCCAATCCGGCCTTCGTGGACGCCCGGGCCGCGCTGGGCCTCGCGCACTACCTGGCCGGCGACCCGGACGGGGCCCGGCTCGAGTGGGCCATGGTCCTCGATCGCCAGCCGGGCCACACCCGGGCGACGGCCTATCTTTCCATGCTGGGACGGATCACGTGAATCCAGGCAGGCTGGCGTGGCTGGCCCTGGTGGCGGCGTGCACCGCTGGGGGTGCGGATGTCGAGCGGGAGGGCGACGCGCACTATCGGGAGGGTCGTTTCGACCAGGCGGTGACGGCATACCGCAGCGCGCTCGAATCAGCCGGGCGGACCGAGGTCTGGGCCAAGCTCGGTGCCGCCGCGTTGGCCGCGGGCGACGCCGCCGCGGCGGTGGACGCCTACGAGCAGCTGGGAGCGGCGGATCCCAGTCGTGCGGCCGAAGCGGCCCGGGGACTCGAGCGGGCGCTGCGCGCGCTGGCCCGGGAGGGGGATTCCCTCGGGACGGCCGCCCGGGCGGCGGCGGCCCTGCGCCGCGTCAGCCCTGATCGGCCGCTGGGACGCATCGCGGCGACCGCCGCGGCGAGCGACCCCGAGGCGACCGGACCCGAACTGCTCCCGGCGGCGGTGGCGGGGGCGCTGGCCGGCGCTGACGTCGATCGGCTGTTGCTGCGGACCGCGGACGCCCTTCAGGCCGGGGCCTCGTGCGAGTCGGCCGTGCGTTTCTACCGGACCCTGCTCCGGCGGGCGGCGGATACGGCGGAGCGGGCCGAGGCGACCGCGGGACTCGGGGCATGCGCTCTCCGTTTGGGCGAGGACGCGCTGGCGTCCGACCGGGTCGAGGTGGCCGAACGGTGGTTTGACGCGGCAGCCCGGGCGGACTCGACCGGCCCCGTCGGCCTGCGGGCCCGGGTGGGGTGGGGTGACGCCCGGCTGCGCCAGGGGGACGTGCTCGGGGCGGCGCTGGTGTGGCAGGCGGTCCGGTCGTTCCCCGGCGCGCCGGATTCGGTCGTCCACCTGGCAAACGAGCGATTGCAGAGCCTTGCGGCGGCGGCGCCGCCCGGGGCAGAGAGGGACCCGGTGTGATGAGACGCGGGATCATCGTGCTCGCCGGAGCGTTGCTGGTGAGCGGGTGCCTGTTCAAGGGCAAACCGAAGCCCCCCCCGCCCGCGGAGACGGTCGAGACCACCCGGATGCGGGCCGATTCCCTCTGGGTGGCGGCGACCGGGCATATCCGCGGGGGCCGGTGGACCAAGGCAGCCACGGCGCTGGACCGGGCCCTGCTCATCATGCAGTACGATGATCCCCGCCGGTCGCGGGGCCACTTCATGATGGGCGAGGCCCTGATGGGGCAGGGGAACCAGCTCCAGGCAGTCCGGGAGTTCCGCCGCGTCGCCGACGAGAATGCGACCGATCCGCTCGCGGCGGACGCGCTGCTCCGTGCCGGCGATGCCTACGCCGCCCTCTGGTCGAAGCCCCAGCTTGATCCCTCCTACGGGGAGTCGGCGGTCACCACCTACCGCGAGGTGATGGACCGCTTCCCCAATTCCCCCGCCTCGCTGCGGGCGACGCGCCGGATCCAGGGCCTCCAGGAGATGTTCGCCACAAAGGAGTTCGAGACCGCGATGTTCTACCTGCGGCTCAAGGCCTATGATTCGGCCATCCTCTCCTTCCGAGCGGTGATCGCCAACTACCCGCGGTCGAAGGTGACGGCGGACGCGCTGGTGAAGCTGGTCCAGAGCTACCGGGTGGTCGACTACGCCGAAGACCTGAAGGAGACCTGCGCCTACGTCCAGCGGTTCTTCCCGGCCACCATGCCGCGGCTGGCGCGGGACTGCCCGGCGGAACCACCGGTCGTGAAGTGAGCCGGGTCGGTCTCCTCGGCGGGTCCTTCGATCCCGTCCATCATGGGCACCTGCTGGTGGCGCGCGCCCTCCGCGAGGCCCTGGGGCTCGACGAGGTGCGCCTGGTGCCGGCCGGCGAGCAGCCGTTCAAGGCCGGCCGGCATGCCGCCGCCGCCGGCGATCGGGCCGCCATGGTCTGCCTCGCGGTGACCGGCGAGCCCGGGCTTGCCTGCGAGACCGCCGAGGTGGATCGGGCCGGGCCATCGTACACGGTCGATACCCTGCGGGCGCTCCGGGAACGATCGCCGGGCACCGAGTGGTTCCTTTGCGTCGGCGCTGACGCGGCAGCCGACCTGCCGGCGTGGCACGAGGCGGCCCGGATACCGGAGCTGGCGACCGTCGTCGTATTTCGCCGGCCGGGCGCGGAACCCCCGCCCGGCTCATACCGTTATGCCGAGGTGCCTCAGATCGACATCTCGGCCACCGACGTCCGGTCCCGGGTGGGGTCGGGCCGTTCCATTCGATATCTGGTGCCGGAGGCCGTGGCAGACTACATCGCCACCCACCGGCTGTACCGGTAGGCAGGAGCGCAGGACACCATGCTGAAGCGATTGTTCGCCGCCGTGATCGGCACCCGCCACGAGCGGGAGATGAAGCGCCTGGCCCCGCTGGTGGCCGAGATCCACCGCCACGAGGAGCGGCTCCGGGAGCTGTCCGACGACGAGGTCCGGGCCCAGACCGGCCGCCTGCGCGAGAGCATCCGGCAGCAGACCGCGGCTGCCCGCGAAGCGCTCGAGGAAGTCCGCCAGGCCAAGCACAGCTGCGCCGACCCGGTGGAGCGCGAGCGCCTCGAGGACCGGGCCCACCAGCTCGAGCGGGAGTACAAGAAAGTGGTGCGGGGGGCGCTCGACGAGGCCCTCCCGGAGGCCTACGCCACGGTGCGCGAGGCCTGCCGTCGGCTGGTCGGGACCACGGTCACGGTCACCGGGCACGAGCTCCCCTGGGACATGGTGCCATACGACGTCCAGCTCCTGGGCGGCATCGTGCTCCACAAGGGTCGCATCGCCGAGATGGCGACCGGCGAAGGCAAGACGCTCGTCGCCACCCTGCCGCTCTACCTCAATGCCCTCGCCGGTCACGGCGCCCACCTGGTCACGGTCAACAACTACCTCGCCCGGCGCGACGCCCAGTGGATGGGCCACCTCTACGGGTACCTCGGCCTGACCGTGGCGGTCATCGACGAGACCGACCCGTCGAGCCAGGCCCGGAAGGACGCCTACCGGGCCGACATCACCTACGGGACCAACAACGAGTTCGGCTTCGACTACCTCCGCGACAACATGGTCTTCGGGCTGGAGGCCCGGGTCCAGCGCGAACACTTCTTCGCCATCGTCGACGAGGTCGACTCGATCCTGGTCGACGAGGCCCGGACCCCGCTGATCATCTCCGGCCCGGTGGGCCATGCCGAGGACGACAAGTACGCCCAGTTCAACCGCCAGGTGGCCGAGCTGGTGCGCAAGCAGACCGCCGTGGTCAACGCGCTGCTCGCCGACGGCGAGAAGGAGTTCGCCGTCGCCGACACCCGGGACGACGGGGCCGCCAAGCTGTTCCAGGCCCAGCTGGGGATGCCGAAGAACAAGAAGCTGCTCAAGCTGCTCAACGAGCCCGGCGTCAAGACGGCCGTCCAGAAGATGGAACTGAGCTACATCGGCGACCGCAAGCTCCCCACCAAGCAGCAGCAGTTCCGCGACCTGGAGGAGGTCCTCTTCTTCGTCCTCGACGAGAAGGGCCACTCGGTCCACCTCACCGACAAGGGCACCACGGCGCTGTCGCCGGATGACCCGGGCCTGTTCGTGGTGCCGGACATTTCCGAGGTGATCCACGCCATCGACCGGGATCCCGAGCTGGACCCGCCGCAGCGGGTGACCCGGCGCCGGGAAGTCGAGGCCGAGTACGCCGCCAAGAGCGAGAAGCTGCACATCATCCACAAGCTGCTGCAGGCCCATGCCCTCTACGAGAAGGACGTGGACTACCTGGTCCAGGACAACCAGGTCCTGATCGTGGATGAATTCACCGGCCGGGTCCTGGCGGGGCGCCGCTGGTCCGATGGCCTCCACCAGGCGGTGGAGGCCAAGGAAGGCGTCCAGGTGAAGGGCGAGACCCAGACCCTGGCCACCATCACCATCCAGAACTACTTCCGGATGTTCGACAAGCTGGCGGGCATGACCGGCACCGCGGAGACCGAGGAACAGGAGTTCTACTCGATCTACGGGCTGGAGGTGAACGTCATCCCGACCAACAAGCCGATCCGGCGGAAGGACCTGCCCGACCGGATCTACCGGACCCGGCGCGAGAAGTTCAACGCCGTCGTCGAGGAGGTTGAGCGCCTCAACCAGCTGGGCCTGCCGGTGCTGATCGGCACCACGTCGGTCGAAGTGTCGGAGACGCTGTCGAAGATGTTCCGGCGGAGCGGCATCCGGCACGAGGTTCTCAACGCCAAGTATCACCAGCGCGAGGCCGAGATCGTGGCCGGGGCCGGCCAGCGCGGGGCCGTCACCATCGCGACCAACATGGCGGGCCGGGGCACCGACATCAAACTCGGGAAGGACCTCGACCTCACCGCCGCCGAGGCCGGACTCCAGATCATCGGCACCGAGCGGCATGAGTCGCGCCGGATCGACCGGCAGCTGCGGGGCCGGTCCGGCCGGCAGGGGGACCCGGGGCAGTCGCTGTTCTTCCTGTCCCTGGAAGACGACCTGATGCGCCTCTTCAACTCGGAGCGGATCGCCCGGTACATGGAGCGGAGCGGCGCCGAGGAAGGGGAGGTGATCACCGGGAAGCTGGTGACCGCCGCGATCGAGTCGGCCCAGAAGCGGGTCGAGCTCCAGAACTTCCAGCAGCGGAAACGGCTGCTCGAGTACGACGACGTCATGAACCAGCAGCGGGAGGTCGTCTACTCGCTGCGGCTGTTCGCCCTCGAGCGGGGCGAGGAGCTCAAGGCCGAAGCCCGGCGGATGATCGGGGCTGCCCTCGACCACAGCGTCCGCAAGTACCTCGACGCCTTCGAGAAGCCCGAGGATTGGGATCGGCCCGGGCTGCAGTCGGCTCTGGCGCTCCAGTATCTGGTAGCCTGCGACGCGGTGACCAGCGGGGCGGTGACCGCCGACCTGGACCGGATGCTCAAGGCGGTACTGGAGGAAGGAGAGGCCTCCTTCAACCGGAAGGTCGACTACCTCCGGGACTTCGGGCGCACCATCGGGATCGCCGACGTGGACAACCAGGTCCTGTCGCAGGTGATGCTGTCGGTCCTCGACGAGAAGTGGAAGGACCACCTGTACGACCTGGACCAGCTTCGCAACGCCATCCAGTACCGCGCCTACGGCCAGAAGGACCCGCTGGTGGAGTACAAGCGGGAGGCCTACGAGATGTTCGAAGACCTGATGCGGGACGTCCACGCGACCTTCACCGAGCGGTACCTCAAGGTTCAGGTAAGTGCGGAACCGCCGCGCCCGGCGCCGCCGCCCCGCCCCCGGCCCCCGGCCCCGCCCGAGGCCGAGCGGGAGCCGTCCACCGATGACCTCTTTACGGGCCCGACGGCGCCGCGGGAACCGGCCCCGTCCCCCCGGCCGGCCAGCGTGACTACCTCGCTGGGCCGGATGCCGACCAGTGCGGTGCCCGCCGGGTCCGGCCCGGTGGGGCGGAACGATCCCTGTCCCTGCGGGTCCGGGAAGAAGTACAAGAAGTGCCACGGGGCGGGCTTGTAGCCGGTTGCACGGGCATGCGACCGGAGAATCTCGCGGGCGGTGCGCTGGCACCGCCCGCAGTTTTTTTGCGCCGAGCCGCGAGAATCGGGTGGGCCACGGTGCGGCGATCCGCGCCACCTTGTGGCCATGGCACCCCGGCTCCGCGAGACCGGCTCCGACGACCTGCCACGCGAGCGGCTGTGGCTGCACGGCCCCGGCGTGCTGACCGCGGCCGAACTGCTGGCCATCCTGATCGGCACCGGCCGGGCGGGGGAGGATGCCCTGACCCTGGCTGACCGACTGCTGCGGCGGGGCGGGGGATCGCTGCGCCGCCTGGCGGCACGCCCTGCGGCCGAACTCCAGCGCTCGCCGGGTGTGGGACCGGCCAAGGGCGCCCGCCTGCTTGCCGCTCTGGAGGTCGGCCGCCGGCTGGCGCGCGAAGAGCGACCCCAGCCAACGGGAATCCGCGGGCCCGAGGACGTGGCTCGGCTGGTGGGGCCGGGGATCCGGGATCTGGCCGTCGAGGAGTTCCACGTCCTCGCACTGGACACCCGGAGCCGGGTCCTGCGGGACATCACCGTCACCCGGGGGCTGCTGGACAGCTCCCTGGTGCATCCTCGCGAGGTGTTCCGGGCGGCCATCGCCGAGGCCGCGGCCGGAGTCGTCCTGGTCCACAATCACCCCAGCGGCGACCCGACGCCCTCGGCTGAGGACCGCGCGGTGACGACCCAACTGGTGGCCGCCGGCCGGCTCCTGGAACTGCCGGTGTACGACCACGTCATCGTGGCCGGCGACCGTTGGCTCAGCCTTTCGGCCGCCGGGCTCCTCTGATCCCCCTTCCGTCGGTGCGCCGGTCCCCCGTATTAATTCGGATGGAGACTTGCGCCCAGTGACCGCCCCCTCCTCCCCCGTCCCCCTGCTCGAGGGTCCGCCGGCATTCCGGGCGGCGCTGGCTCGTCACGCCGACCGGCTGGATCTCGACCTGATCGGGCGGGCGCTGCGGTTCTCGATGACCGCGCACCGTGGCCAGAAGCGGATGAGCGGGGAGGACTTCGTGAACCACTCGATCGAGGTGGCCACGATCCTCCTGGGCCAGTTTCTGGACTCCACCTCGGTGGCCGCGGCCCTGCTGCACGACGTCGCCGAGGACACCGAGGTCCAGCTCGAGGACCTGGCGGAGCAGTTCGGCCCGGAGGTCGCCGGCCTGGTCGAGGGCCTGACCAAGATCTCCCACCTGACCTTCCGGTCCACCGCGGAGGCCCAGGTCGAGAACTACCGCAAGCTGCTGCTCTCGATCGCCAAGGACGCCCGGGTCATCATCATCAAGCTCGCAGACCGCCTCCACACCATGCGGACGCTGGAGCATCTCGGCCCCGATCGCCAGCGCCGCATCGCGCTCGAGACCCGCGAGATCTACGCGCCGCTGGCGCACCGCTTCGGCATGGCGGGCATCAAGGCGGAACTCGAGGACCTCGCCTTCAAGTTCCTGGAACCGGAGGAGTACCGGGCGCTGGCCGACCAGATCGCCGCCCGGCGGGAGCAGCGGGAACAGATGATCCAGGCGCTTCGAATTCCCCTCGAGGCGGAACTCCACCGGGCCGGCATCGCGCACTCCGAGGTGACCGGCCGGCCCAAGCACCTCTGGTCGATCGCGAACAAGATGCGGAAGCGGGGCACGCCCCTCGACCAGATCTACGACATGATGGCGGTACGAGTCATCGTCAACTCGGTGCCGGAGTGCTACCACGTCCTGGGCATCATCCACCACAAGTGGACCCCGCTCCAGGAGCGGTTCAAGGACTACATCGCCAGCCCCAAGTCGAACGGCTACCAGTCCCTGCACACCACCATCTTCGGCCCCGGCGGCCACCTCTACGAAGTCCAGATCCGCACCGGCGAGATGCACCGGACCGCGGAGTACGGCATCGCCGCGCACTGGCTCTACAAGAGCGGCCAGGGGGAGGTCGATGATCTCGACCGCCACTTCGGCTGGTTCCGGCAGCTGCTGGAGCTGCAGCAGGACACCGCCAGTCCGGAGGAGTTCCTCGAATTCCTCAAGGTGGACCTCTTCCAGGACGAGATCTTCGTCTTCACGCCCCAGGGCGATGTCAAGCAGCTTCCCAAGGGCGCCACCGCGATCGACTTCGCCTTCCACGTCCACTCCGAGGTCGGGCTGCGGTGCCAGGGGGCCAAGGTCAACGGCCGGATCGCCCCGCTGCACCGGGAACTCCGGAATGGCGACACGGTGGAGATCCTGACCGGCCCGCACCCCCGGCCCAGCCGTGACTGGCTCAGCCACGTGGTAACGGCCCGCGCCCGGCACAAGATCAAGCAGTGGATCCGCCAGGAGGAGGAGAAGGTCAGCCTCCAGCTCGGCCGCGACATCCTGGCCCGTGAGCTGCGCCGCCGGCGGCTGACGATGCCCGACGCCGGCCAGCTCGACCGCGCCGCGCCGCTGTTCAACCTCACGTCCGGGGAGGCGCTCGAGGTGGCGATCGGCCGCGGCGACCTCGCCCTGGGCCAGGTGGTGCGGGCGCTGTTCCCCGAGTCGCCCGAGGACGAGCTGCAGGCGCCGAAGCCGACCATGTTCGGCCGGGTCATCGACCGGATCCGGCTGGGGCGGGGGATCCGGATCCAGGGGGTGGACGGCCTGATGGTCCGCTACGCCCAGTGCTGCCAGCCGGTGCCAGGCGACAGCGTGGTCGGCTACGTGACCCAGGGCCGCGGCATCTCGATCCACCGGGCCGACTGTCCCAACCTGCTCACCCTCGGGTCCGCGGATCGCCGGGTCGAGCTCGACTGGCAGGAGGCGGCCGGCGAATCCTTCGCCGTCCGTCTGGTGCTGAACGCCGAGGACCGTCGCGGCCTGTACGCCGACATCATGGCCGCCATCAGCCAGTCCGGCACCAACATCCGCAAGGCCGACCTGCACACCCGCGACGGCTCGGCCTTCGGCACGATCTACGTCGAGGTCGACAACCTCCCGCACCTCGACCGCGTCATGAAGGTGATGCGCCGGGTGAAGGGCGTCACCAGCGTCGATCGCCGTGATCTGTCCCCCACCACCGGCTCCTCGACCCCGCCATGACCCGCTGGCTGCTCAAGACCGAACCCTCCACCTACTCCTGGGCGGATTTGGTCCGCGCGGGGCGGGCCACCTGGGACGGGGTGAGGAATCCCGCTGCCCTGGGCCACCTGCGCGGGATGCAGCCGGGTGACGAGGCTTTCATCTACCACACGGGTGGCGAAAAGGCCGTCGTCGGCGTCGCCCGGGTGGTCACTGCCGCCTACCCCGACCCCAAGGCCGGCGATCCCCGGCTCGTGGTGGTGGACCTCGAGCCGGTCCGCCCCCTGGCATCGCCCGTCACCCTCGCGGCCGTCAAGGCGGACGCCCGGTTCGCCGGCTTCGCCCTGGTGCGGGTCCCCCGTTTGTCGGTGATGCCGGTGAGCCCGGAGCAGTGGAGGCTGATCCTGGCAATGAGTCGTGAGTCGTGAGTCGAGAGGAGGAGCACGAGGGGTGAGAGGTGAGAGCGAGACGTGGGTGACCTTCTTCCGGCTCTCGGCCCTCGACTGACGACTCACGACCCACGACTATCTTTCCCCATGCCTTCCTTCGAGGTCCTGGCCCCGTTCCAGCCCGCCGGGGACCAGCCCCGCGCCATCGCGGAACTGACCGCGGGGCTGCGGCGAGGCGACCGCTACCAGACGCTGCTCGGCGTGACCGGCTCCGGCAAGACGATGTCGCTCGCTCACACCATCGCGGCCTGGGGGCGTCCGGCGCTGGTGATGTCGCACAACAAGACCCTCGCCGCGCAGCTGTACGGTGAACTCAAGCAGTTTCTGCCCCACAACGCGGTCGAGTACTTCGTCTCGTACTACGACTACTACCAGCCCGAGGCCTACGTCCCCTCGACCGACACCTACATCGAGAAGGACGCCTCGATCAACGAGGACATCGAGCGGCTGCGCCTGCGGGCGACGTCCAGCCTGATGGAGCGGGACGACGTCGTCGTCGTCGCGACGGTCAGCGCCATCTACGGCCTCGGCGACCCGGTCTCGTACCGGAAACTGATGTTCGGGATCTCGGTGGGCCAGGAAACCGGCCGGGACGGCATCCTGCGCGATCTGGTGGCCATCCAGTACCGGAGGAACGACGCGTCTTTCGAGCAGGGCACCTTCCGGGTCCGCGGGGACACGGTCGAGATCTTCCCGGCCTATGAGGAACAGGCCGTCCGGGTCGAGCTCTGGGGCGACGAGGTCGAACGGATCACCAAGATCCACCCCCTCACCGGGGACACCATTGCCCAGCTCGATCGCTGCGCGATCTACCCGGCGACCCACTTCGTCACCGAACGCCCGGCGATCGAGCGGGCGGTCGCGCTGATCCGGTCCGAGCTCGAGGCCCGGCTGCGCGAGCTGCGGACGGCGGGGAAGCTGCTCGAGGCCCAGCGCCTCGAATCGCGGACCCACTTCGACATCGACATGCTGCTGGAGGTCGGGACCTGCCCGGGCGTCGAGAACTACTCCCGCCCGCTCACCGGGCGCCGGGAAGGGGAGCGGCCCGCCTGCCTGCTCGACTATTTCCCGGCCGACTTCCTGGTCGTGGCGGACGAATCGCACGTGACCCTGCCGCAGATCGGCGGGATGTACAACGGGGACCGCGCCCGGAAGACCACCCTGGTGGAGTACGGGTTCCGGCTGCCCTCCGCGCTCGACAACCGCCCCCTCCGCTTCGACGAGTTCATGGCGCTGGTGCCCCGGATGATCAACGTCTCGGCCACCCCGGGCGAGCTCGAGCTGGGGCTGTCGGGTGGCCACGCGGTCGAGCAGATCAATCGTCCCACGGGGCTGGTCGATCCGGAGGTGTCCATCCGGCCGGTGCGCGGCCAGGTCGACGACCTGCTTCACGAGATCCGGGAGCGGGTGGCGCGGCAGGAGCGGGTGCTGGTGACCACCCTCACCAAGCGGATGTCCGAGGACCTCACCGACTACCTGCAGCAGCACGGCATCCGGGTCCGGTACCTGCACTCCGACATTGATGCCATCGAGCGGGTGGAGATCCTGCGGGGGCTGCGGCTCGGGGAGTTCGACGTCCTGGTCGGGATCAACCTCCTTCGCGAGGGCCTCGACCTGCCGGAGGTGTCGCTGGTGGCGATCCTCGATGCCGACCAGGAGGGATTCCTCCGCTCCGATCGCTCGCTGATCCAGACCGTCGGCAGAGCCGCCCGGAATCTTCAGGGCAGGGCGATCCTCTACGCCGACCGGATCACCGGGTCGATGCGTCGGGCCCTCGACGAGATGGACCGCCGGCGCGCGCTCCAGCGGGCCCACAACGCCGCGCACGGCATCACCCCCACCTCGATCGTCAAGTCGTTCGAGGAGACCCGGCTGTCGACCCGGGTGGCCGATGCCCGGACCGAGAAGCCCCAGCCCCGGCCGGCGGCCGAACGTACTCCCGACCTGCACGATCCGGTCCAGCGTGCCGCCTTCGTTGCCGCGCTCGAGCGCCAGATGCGGGAGGCGGCCGCGAACCTGGAGTTCGAGCTCGCCGCGATGCTGCGCGACCAGATCAATGATCTCAAGGCGGCGGGAGCGCCCGACGTGAAGCGCGCCCGGCCTGCCCGCTCCCGCCGATGACCAGGGTGGTTCGGGAAGCCGACCTTCCCGGGCTGGCCGCGGAGCTGGTCGCGGCACTTCCGCCTCACGCCGTGCTCTGGCTCACCGGTGGGCTCGGTGCCGGCAAGACGACGCTGGCGCGCGCCGTCGTGGCGGCGTTGGGCGCCGCCGCCCCCGCCACCAGCCCGACCTTCGGGCTGGTTCACCGCTACCGGACGGAAGCGGGTCCCGTCTTCCACGTCGACTGCTACCGGCTCCGCTCGCCCGAGGAGGCCTCCGAAATCGACTGGGCCGAGCTCGAGGAGGGTCGGCTGCTGATGGTCGAATGGCCCGACCGCGGTGGTGGCTGGGTGCCTCGACCTGACTTGACGCTGCGCCTCGAGCCCGGGCCGGGACCGGGGACCCGGGTCATCCACTGGGCCGCCGGGGAGGGAGCGTGAGCGCCACGGTCCGGCTGGGGCTGGAAACCGCGACCGATCGCCTCTCCGTCGCGGTCCACGCCCTGACCGGCGAGGTGCTGGAGGAGGTGGTCGAGGGAGCGCGACGGCACGCGTCGGCGCTGGTGCCGCTGGTGGATCGACTGGTGCGCCGGGTCGGCGGCGGGCCGGAGGCAGTCAGCCTGGTGGCGGTCGCGGACGGGCCGGGCAGCTTCACCGGTCTTCGGGTCGGCGCGGCCGTGGCCAAGGCGATCGCGCTCGCCGGCTCGATCCCGATGTGGTGCGCGCCCAGCCTGCTGGTTCGCGCCGCCGGAATCGCGGCCCCTGGCGAGAGCGTGCTCGCCATCTCCTCGGCGCTCCGGGGTGAACTCTTCACCGGCGCCTGGGAGTTTCACGCCGACGGGTCCATCAGCGAACGCATGCCACCCCGGGCGCGGGGGGTGCTCCAGTTTGGGGAACTGCCCCCGGTTGACCGGGCTTGCGGAGACGGGCCGGCAGAGTTGCTCGAGGCGATCAGCCGGCAGGTCGGCCTGCCGGTGCTGGGCCCCCCGGTCGCCCACCCCTCGGCCGCCACACTGCTTCGGCTGGTCGGGGTGCCCGGCGGGGCGGTGCAGATATCCTCCCCGGCGCAGTGGGAGCCGGTCTATGGGCGCCCAGCCGAGGCGCAGGCCCAATGGGAGCGCCGTCATGGACGCGCCTTTCCGGATCCGGGTCGCGGCCCCGGCTGACGCCGCCCGGCTCGCGGAGTTGGAGCGCGAGTGCTTCCCCGACCCGTGGAGCGAGGCCGGGCTGCTGGAAGTGCTCGTTCTCCCCACGGGCACTGGCGTGGTCGCGGAAATCGGCGGCGTGGTGCAGGGCTACGTCCTCGCCCGCTCCGTCGCCGACACGGCCGAGATCCTCAATGTGGCCGTCGCGCCGGGGCACCGACGGCTCGGGATCGCCAGGGCCCTGCTCCGGCAGGCCCTCGAGGTGCTCCGGGCAAAGGGGGGGGCTGAGGCGTTCCTGGAAGTACGCCAGTCCAACCTGGCGGCCCTGAGCCTCTACCGGGATCTGGGCTTTCGGGTGGCTGGCATGCGACCTGCCTACTATCGCAGGCCAGTCGAGGATGCGCTGGTGCTGCGACTGGCGTTCAGCGAGAGCGCGTAAACGCAGCCACCGATCGCGTATCTTTGGTTGACACTGTTACTTACGGCTCCTATACTCTGCCGGGGTCCGCTGTCCCAGACCCGATTTTCCACCCCGGAGGGTACCGTGAGCCGCAGCCTGAACAAAGTCATTCTGATTGGCAATTTGGGGGCCGATCCCGAAGTCCGCAGTACCGCCAACGGGTCCCGCGTCGCAACCCTTTCCCTGGCCACCAGCCGCCAGTGGAAGAACCAGTCCGGGGAGCGCCAGGAGAAGACCGAGTGGCACCGGGTGATCTGCTGGAACAACAAAGGCAGCACCCTGGCGGACCTGGTGGAGCGGTACTGCAAGAAGGGCGACAAGCTGTACGTCGAGGGGAGTATCGAATACCGGTCGTGGCAGGACCGGGAAGGCCAGACGCGCTACACCACCGAGATTACGGCGCGCGAGCTGATCCTCCTCTCAAGTCGGTCTGCCGATGCCGAAGACTCCTTCGCCCCGTCCCGGGCAGCCGCTCCGGCCGCCGCGGCGCCGAAGAAGGAGGAGTCGTTCGGCGACTTCCCGGAGGCACTCGATGCGGAGGACGACGATCTCCCGTTCTAAGCTGGTTCTTCTCGCCACGCTCGCGGCCATGGTGCCCGCGGGCGTGGCCGCCCAGCAGCCTGCCAGCCACACGGTGAAGCGTGGCGACACGCTCTGGGATCTGGCGCAGCGCTATCTCGGCGATCCCTTTCTCTGGCCCCAGATCTATCGGCTGAACACCGACGTCGTGGAAGATCCGCACTGGATCTACCCCGGCGAGGTGCTTCGGCTCGCCGGCGGCGAAGGCGTCCGGGCGGTCCCCGCCGAGGAGACGCCACCACCGGCCGCCGGCCCGGACACCGCGTCCGGGGAATATCCGATGCCGGAGTTCGCCCGCCGGCGCCCCTCCAGCCAGATGGAGTCGCTGCAGGCCTACACCCAGCAGGCCTACCAGCCGCTCCGGCCCGGGGCGTTCTACTCGGCGCCCTGGCTGACCGAGAAGCAGGACCTCCCCTCGGGGAGGTTCATGGGACAGGTCACGCCTCCGCAGATCGACTATATCCGTGAAGGGGCGCCGGCGATGACGTACACGCTGGTGGGCATCCAGCCGCCGCGTGATGCCAGCTATGCAGTCGACGACACACTGCAGGTGTTCTTCCGGGAGGTCGGGCACCCCGACCTCGGGGAACTGGTGATCCCCACCGGCCTGATCCGGATCACCGGGAAGACCGAACGGCAGTACCTTGGCGAGGTCATCGCGGTCTACGGGCCGATCCGGGGCGGGCAGGAGGTGCTCCCCGTCGCCGCGTACGTCGCCGGTGCCATGGCCGAGCCCGTCGCGGCTCGCGATACCCTGGAGGGCGCCGTGCTGGCCTTCAGTGTCAGCCGCCCGCTCCAGGACCCGCAGAATCGCCTGATGATCGACGTGGGGCGTGACGACGGCGTGGCTCCGGGGGACATCTTCGAGATTCGCCGCGTGCCTGGTCCCCGGCCCAGGGCCGCCTTTAACGAGGACGAGCTCATGGCCAGAGGCCAGGTGGTCCGGGTCGGGGAGCGGAGCGCCACTTTGCTGCTCACCCGGATCGTGTCCCCCAACATCCCGGGCGGCATGGTGGCCCGGAGGGTGGCACGACTCCCGTCCTGAGCCTCGCGCCGGGTGTGAAAAGACCGCCGGCTGGACCGTCTCCGGACCAGTCGGCGGTTTCCCGTTTGTGGCACCGCTGCCCGTTGAGAGAGAAGACTGTAACCCTGCGGCCTAGTCCTTTATCTTACTTGGACTTACCACGGTCTTCCCCCCGAGCCGCGGAGTTGCGATGCAGCAGGCGGAGCAGGTAGCCACCGGCCTCTCCACATACGATCTCCTCCTCCTCGCCGGGCCGGAGACCCTCGTGGTACTGGGGGTCCTTCTCGTCCTCTCCTTGGCATCCTGGTTCGTGATTGGTCTGAAGTGGTGGCAGTTCCGGCGCCTGGGGGAGCAGAGCAGGCGGTTCTTCGGCGACCTCGAACGGATGGGAGGCCTTCGCGATGCCTATCGCTCCGCGATGAAGCTCCCCCCCTCGCCGTTCTCCCGGCTCTTCCGGGAGGGGATCAACTTCTACAGCCAGCTGCACCCCGGCGCGCTGGGCGAGGGCGAGAAGGGGACGTACAGCCTGTCCGACACCCAGCTCGAGGCGCTGAAGATGGTGCTTGCGAAAGAGATCGGGGCGGAGCGGGACGCCCTCTCGCACCACGTCCCCTGGCTGGCGACCATCGGCGCCGTGGGGCCGCTGCTGGGCCTCCTGGGTACGGTGCTCGGGGTCATGAATGCCTTCGCGGGGATCGCCGCGGGTGGATCCGGCAATCTCGCCGTGGTGGCCCCCGGAGTCGCGGAGGCCCTGCTGACCACGGTGGCGGGGCTGGTGGTCGCGATCCCCTCGGTGATGGCCTACAACTACTTCGCCGGGCGGCTGACTCGGTTTGAAGGCGAACTCGAAGGGTTCGGTAACGAGCTGGTCGGCTGGATGGCGCGGGAGGGCCTCCTCTGATGGCCGGCGGCATCCGGGCGAGCGGGGCCCGCCGCGGCAACCTGCCGCTCACCGCCGACATCAACGTCACCTCACTGGTGGACATCGCCTTCGTGCTGCTGATCATCTTCATGATCGCCGCGCCGATGATGCACGGTGGCGTGGACGTGCAGCTGCCCCGGGCCGCGGCCCGTCCGCTCTCGATCAAGGAGGGGCTGGTGATTACGGTCGACCGCTCGGGCCAGGTGTTCGTCGACCAGGACCGGATGTCCTTTGCCGAGTTCCGGTCCGGGATTCGGTCCATCATCGCGCGTCGCAAACCGTCGGGCGTCTATCTCCGTGGCGATCGCGGCGCCGCGTACGGCGATGTGGTGCGGGTCCTGGCGGCGATCCGGGAGGCGGGCGTGGCGGATGTGGGCCTCGTCGCCGAGGAGGAGCGGCGGCGGTGAGGGCGATGACCACACGTCCGGGGCGTGATGGCGTCGTCGCCGGACTGGCCGGAACGACCCTGGTGCACGGGCTCGTGCTCCTGACGGTCGTGCTGCTGGCGCTGCGGCCGGAAGTGCCCAGCGGAACCGTCTATGCCGTCAACCTGGTGGCCGCTCCTGCCACGGCCACGGCGACGGCCGCGCCCGCGGTGGAGGCGACGCCGCGGCCTCCCGCTCCGGTCGAGCGCACCGCCCCGATCAACCCGCCGCGGCGCACCGCCAAGGTCGCTCCGTCGCCGCCGGTTTCGCGGCCGGTCCCCAAGTCGGAGGCGGCGCCCCAGACGGCCGCGGTGCAGCCGATGCCCGGGGAAACCGGGGCCGGGAGTGACATCGCCAACGTCAGCACGCCGGGGGCCGAGTTCCCCTTCCCGGAGTATCTCCGGAACATCGTCACCCAGATCTACCGGCGGTGGAACCGGCCGGTCGGTTCACCCGCCTTGCGTGCCGAGATCAGTTTCCTGATCCTCCGGGACGGAACGGTGCGCGAGATCTCGGTGGCGACCCGGTCGCGGAGCTACTCCTTCGACCTCGGGGCTCAGGGGGCCGTGGAGGCGGCCGCCAACGCGCGCTCGTTCGGGCCCCTCCCGGAAGGGTTCAAGACCGACGTGCTCCAGATCTCGCTCTGGTTCGTGCCGAGAGGCGCGCCATGATCCGGGCGCTGCTGCTCTCCCTCCTGGTGCTGCTGCTCCCCGGCGCGGCGGCCGGGCAGGACACCACCCGGGCCGTGCTGCGGCTGCTCTACGACAATCCCAGGGAGCGTCCCGGGCTGGTGGTCCTCCCCGCCGCGGGACTCGATTCGCTCCGGACGATCGTCCAGCGGGACCTCGATTACTCCGACCGGTTCGAGCTGATCCCCCTCTCGGAGACGATGGCGGTGCCGGGGCCGGGCGCGATCAACTGGGCGCCGTATCGGGCCATGAATGCCGTGCTGGCGGTGGAACTGCGCCGCACGGCGGCAACGGTGACCGTCCGTCTCTGGGACGTGGCCTCGGGGACGCTCCGTCAGGAAGCCACGCAGACGATGAACGTCTCGGGGACGGGGGAATCCCGGATGGCCGTCCACCGGCTGAGCGATGAGATCGTTCGGTGGGCCACAGGCTCGCCCGGGATCGCCGCGACCCGGATACTGTTCGTGTCCGACAACCGGATCTGGCGGGTCGACAGCGACGGCCATGGCGCCGTGCCGGTGACAGCCGCCGGCCGCACCGCGTACTCACCGGCCTGGGCGCCGGACGGGCGGCGCTTCGTCTTTACCGAATACCAGGAGGGGAAGTGGGTGGTGGTGCTCCAGAGCACCGCCACCAACACCCGGCAGGTGTTCCCCACCACCGCGGCCACGGTGAACATCACCCCGGCGATCTCGCACGACGGGCGCCGGATCGCGTTCTCCCGGATCGTCGACCGGACCTATGCCATCCACCAGGCCAACCTGGCGGATCTCTGCTGCGTGGAGCGGCTCACTCCGGGGCGGTTTGCCGAAAATCTGTCCCCTACCTATTCTCCCGACGGGCGGCGGCTGGCGTTCGTCACGAACCGCGGCGGATCGCCCCAGATATACGTGATGTCCTCGGACGGGACCGACCAGGAACTGCTGGTCCCGTACGAGTATGGCGCCTCCGGAGCGTCCTTCGCACCCGAGTGGTCGCCGGACGGGAGTGCCCTCGCCTTCCACCGCCAGACCGGCGGGACCTTCCAGGTCATGATCTTCGATGTCGCGACCGAGCGGGTCCGCCAGCTGTCATCGGAAGGCAGCAACGAGGATCCCTCGTGGGCGCCGGACGGCCGCCACCTGGTCTTCGCCAGCACCCGGACCGGGCGCCAGCAGTTGCACGTCATCGATCTCGAAACCGCCCGGGTCAGGATGATCCGGACGCCCGGGGTGGCCCTGCTGCCGGCATGGTCGCGGGGCCTCCAGGGCAACTGACCAGTACTCATACCTAAGGAGAACCCATGCGTCTGACTCCCCTCCTCCTGGCATTCGCTGCCCTTGCCGTCGGGTGCAGCAAGAAGCAGCCGGAAGTGGCGCCGACGCCCACCACCGAGCCGCAGCCGGCCGCGGCCACCCCGGCACCGGCGACGCCGGCGCAGCCGGCCGTGGACCCCGCCGCCTGCGAGGTGGCCATCAACTCGGCGGTCGGAGAGATCGCCCGGATGGTCAACTTTGACACCGACAAGTACGACGTCCGTCCCGAGGACATGGCGATCCTCGACGCCAAGGTGGCGTACCTGCAGGGGAGCCCGTCGGTGCGGCTCCGCCTGACCGGTCACGCGGACGAGCGGTACACTGACGAGTACAACCTCGTGCTGGGCACCCGTCGCGCCGAGTCGGTGAAGGACTACCTGGTCCGCAAGGGGGTCGCTGGCGCGCGGCTCGAGACCGCCAGCCTGGGCGAAACCGATCCGCTCGATCCGGCCCACAACGAAACGGCCTGGAGCCGCAACCGGCGTGTGGAGTTCGCAGTGATCGCCGGCCGTGAGAGCCTGGCCGCACGGGTGCCGGGTTGCGTGCGGTGACGGGCCGGCTGCTCGCCGCGGGGCTCCTCGGCCTCGCCGCGGGATGCGCGACCAAGAGCCAGGTCCGTCTGGTGGAGCAGCAGGTCACCACCCTCCGGGCCCAGACCGCCCGGCAGGACTCCGTCCGGGCGGCCCAGCTGGGGCAGGTGATCGCGCTCCAGCAGCGGATCCTCGACTCCCTCCGGTACACCCGGGAGTCGTTGCG
>DASWBQ010000321.1:0-11548 GCA_036390535.1 Gemmatimonadales bacterium
ACAGCTACACCGATGCCTTCGGCAACGAAAAGGCGGTGCGGCGGCGGCAGGACATCCAGTTCCAGAAGGTGAACATCCAGTTCCTCGGCTGGCTGCTGAACCCGAAGTTCCGGTACCTCGCCTACGTCTGGACCAGCAACACCAGCCAGGGCCAGGGGGCCCAGGTGGTGGTGGGCGGCAACCTGCACTACCAGTTCAACCCGCACTTCACGCTGGGTGGCGGGGTCGGTGGCCTGCCGACCACCCGCACGACGGAAGGCAGTTTCCCCTCCTGGCTCCCGGTGGACAACCGGGTCATGGCGGACGAGTTCTTCAGAGGGTCCTACACCATGGGCATCTGGGCCAAGGGGAAGGTGGTGGACCGGCTCAGCTACTACGCCATGCTGGGCAACAACCTGAGCCAGCTCGGCGTGGATGCGGGCCAGCTCGACAACACCATGGACACCTGGTCCATCAGTCTGGCCTGGAAGCCCACGACGGGGGAATTCGGGACAGTGGACGGATTCGGCGACTTTGAGCAGCACGACCGGGTCGCGACGAGGATCGGCGGTCACTACACCCACAGCACCGAGAACCGGCAGAGCCAGCCCGACACCGAGGCGATCGAGAACTCGCAGATCCGGCTGTCCGACGGCAGCATCATCTTCACCCCCGGCCTGTTCGGCGAGGGGATTGTCGTGACGGACGTCGCCTACCAGATGGTCTCCTGGGACGTCGGCGCCAAGTATCGCGGCTTTTCCCTCGAGACGGAGTACTACTACCGCCGGGTAGACGACCTGAGGGGGGTCGGCACCGAGGGGCTGGGAGAGTTCCAGGACCACGGGTTCGTGGTGGCGGCCTCGGCGATGGTCATCCCGAAGCAGCTTCAGGTATATGCCACCGGGTCCAGGATCTTCGGAGAGTACGGCGACCCGACCGAGTACCGGGTGGGCGTGAACTGGTATCCGTTCAGGAACGAGATCGTCCGGTGGAACGCACAGTGGATTCAGCTCAACCGGTCCCCGGTGGGGGGCAACTCGCTGCCTTTCGTCGTGGGCGGCAAAGGGCCGGTGCTGTCCACCGACTTCATGGTCAACTTCTAGGCGGTCGGCCTGACAGGCCGCCCCTACAGGGCCTCGGCCAGGGTGAAGTTGAAGCCGTCCGGGTCCTCGTAGAGCGCCATCCGGACGCCCTCGCGCTCCTCCGGCGGCGTGAGGCACGGGGCTCCCGCCTCCATCAGCCGGCCGTGCACACCGTCCAGGTCCCGCACCCGGAACCCCAGCCGGACGGCACCGCACACCATCGGCGGGTGGTGATGCGGGGCCTCCTGGTGAGCCTGGTGAATGGTCAACCCCCCGCCGTTGCCCCGGAACTCGACCATGTCGCGGCCCTCGCTCACGACGGCCATGCCGAGGACATCCCGGTAGAACCGGAGCGAGCGATCGAGGTCCGACACGAAGAGCATCAGGTAGCGCAGTTCGGGCATACGGCCATCCGGTGGGGCTGCTCCGGAAAATAACGGGAGAGGGCGGGAGAAGGCGGGAGAGGACGGGAGTGTGATTCAGCGCAGCGGCGGCGCTGAGGCCGGCGGGTGGCGGTGTGTCGTCGCCTGCTCGTAGGCGTAGGCCAGCCGGATGAGGGTCCCTTCGGCCCAGGGCCTGCCAAAGAGGGTCATCCCGGCCGGCAGGTTCCCGCGGGTGTACCCCATCGGCACGGTGATCGCCGGGAAGCCGGTGCCGGGCGAGAAGAGCTGGCTGTTGTCGCCATGCGGCGTGTTGAGGTCGCCGATGAGGCGGGGCGGGTTGCTCCAGGTGGGGTAGACGAGGGCCTCCAGCCGGAGACTGTCCATCATCCGGACGACGCCCGCGCGCAGCTTCGCGCGGAAGCCGTCGCGGCTGGCGCAGGCGGGATTCACATCAGGCGCGACGTCAGCCGCCTGGGCCAGCTCGAGCCGTTTCTCGATGGATGGGTGGAAGCGCCGCGAGCGGATCACCTCCTCGAGGGACTTCACCGGCACCTTGTCGCCCTGGCGCGCCAGCCAGGCGTTGAGTTCCCACTTGAAGGGATTGCAGACGCCGGTGACCTCGCGCCGCCAGGCATCCAGGCTGTCGACCATCACCCGCTCGACCACGACGGCGCCCTGGTTCCGCAGGTCCTGAAGGGCCTGCGCGAAGACCGCCCGCACTTCAGGGTCGGTGGTGGGGGTGTCCCACGCCTGGGTGAGCACCCCCACCCGGGCGCCGCGACGGGCGGTCCGGACCAGTTCCGCGGCGTAGTCCTCTTTCGGACGGCCGCGACTCGCGGCCGTGGCGGGGTCCTCCGGGTCCGCGCCGACGATCACCTGAAAGACCGTCACGGCGTCGGTCACCGTGCGGGCCATGGGGCCGGCAATGTCGGCGGAGAGGTTGAGCGGGGCGATGCCGGCCCGGCTGGTGAGCCCCATGGTGGAGCGGATGCCGACGAGCGCCTGGTGGGCCGACGGGCCGCGAATGGAATTGCCGGTGTCGGTGCCAAGCCCGACGAGACCCAGGTTGGCGGCGACGGCCGCGGCGGTGCCGCCGCTGGAGCCGGCGGTGACGCGGTCGAGGGCGTAGGGGTTCCTGGAGTAGCCGGGGAGGATGGAGCTCACCGTCTCGTACGGACTGAAGGCGAACTCCGCCATGTTGGACTTGGCGAGCACGATGGCGCCGGCGGCACGGACCCGGGCGACCATGAAGGCGTCGGTGGCGGGGACGAAGCCCTGGAGCGAAAGAGAACCGGCCGTCGTGGGCAGGTCCCTCGTCTCCATGTTCTCCTTGACGATCATCGGCACGCAGTGGAGCGGGCCGACGGGTCCCGAGGCCTTGAAGCGGCGGTCGAGCGAGTCGGCGACCTCGAGGGCCTTCGGGTTGACGATGGTGAGGGCGTTGAGGGCAGGGCCGTTCCGGTCATAGGCCTCGATCCGCCGGAAGTACGCCTCCACCAGCGAGCGGCAGGAGAGGGTGCCGTCCCTGAAGGCGGCGTGCACGCCGGCGATGGTGGCCTCCTCGACGCGGAACTGGGCGTGAGCCGGTGTGACGAGCGTCAGGAAGAGCGGCAGGGCGGCAAGGCGGCAGGGCGGCATGGTCCCCCTTACAGCAGCAGCCGGATCAGGTTGGCCATCGAGCGGGCGAAGCCGCTCGGCGGCGGCAGCAGCCGATCCAGCTCCGCCTGGGTTTCGGGCCATTCGCTGAGGCCCTCGATGATGGTGAAGTCGACCAGCCCGGCGAGGGTGTTCCAGTGGGTCATCGTGACCTGCACTTCGCCGTCGAGGGACAGGCTCCGGTAGTCCATGTTGGCCGAGCCGATGGTAAAGTAGCTGATCCACCGGTCGGCATCCTCCGGGGGTATCCCGGCGGAGATCCCCCTGATGAGGTCGAGGACCGCGGCCGTCAGTGCGGCCGGCGACTCCCGGGCGGGCCGGCGCTGCTCCGGTGGGGCGCCCTGCGCGGCCAGATAGAGCACGTACTCGCGCACCACGCGGGCCCATCCCGGGTGGCTGGCAAAGCGTCCCTGCGGCGGGATGAATGTGAGCGCGTTGGCCTTGAGGTGCAGCTTCGGCCGCTGCAGCGAATCAGCCCCGACCAGGTAGGTCCCCTGGTACCCCGCCGCGTCGAGGATCTGGGATAGGCTGTCGATGACCGCCGCCACGGCCGGGTTCGACTCCGTCACCCCGTCCAGCCAGGCCGGCCGGTTCATCCACCCCTGCCGAATGCGCCCCGCGAGGTCACCCACGCCGACCTTCGGGGCGTAGAGCCCGACGCGCAGCAGGCCTCCGCGTGCCTCGATCGGCCCGGCGAACTCCCGGCGCCACACCAGCAGGCTGCTCATCAGGCCGTGAGCGCGCGCCATCGTCGGGGCGGCCGCGCTCGGGGCGGAGGCGAGCGAGGGGGCGATGATCAGCACCTTGCAGCCGCGCAGCGCGCTCCCCGTGAGGAGCGACGCGAAGAGGTAGTTCTGCCAGAGCGAGTCGGGGATCTTGAGCACCGACCCGGGAGGCATCAGGCTGTAGAGGATCGCCTTCTCGACATTGATCGGCTTGGCGGCGTAGCCGGTCTGGTTGTGCAGCTGGAGCGCGAGGCCTGTCCGCACGGTCGGGATCACCTGTTGCATGGCCCGCGCCGACGAATCCAGGCTGGCCTGCCAGTTTGCCGCGAGAGGCTTCGCCCGCAACGCCAGGGGAATCTCGTGGGGCCGGAATCCCTGCTGCTCCAGCAACTGCCTCGCCGCGTCCTTCACCCCCAGCGCCGCCGGTCCCTGGATCATGACGGCGCGGTCCTCCCAGTTGGCGCCGGCATAGTGCTCGCCGATGCCCATGCCGGTGTACATCGCCAGGCCACGGTAGGGGTCCGCCTCGGTGAGGTCGTAGAAGGCGATCTTCCGGTGGTCCCGGATGACATTGTCGGGCACCGGGAGGATCCCGGCGACGTGATTGCTGACGAATGACGGGTCGGCCGGATTGGTGATGTTGATGTGGACCCGAATCCGGTCCTTGAGCCAGGTGTCGCCATACTGCCGCCGCTCGGCCTGAAGGACCCGCGATTCCGCGACGGCCTTCCGCAGGGCCGCCTGTGCCTCGACGAACTCCCGCTCCATCGCCTCGAAGCCGCCCGGCAGGTCGAGGGTCGCGTCCAGCGGGTCCTGGAGCAGCCGGAACCACAGCCGGGTGCCGTTGGCCTCGAAGTAGTTCTGGTCGAGGAAGATGAAGTACTGCGGGAGCCTGCCGGTCCGGTCGTACTCGCGGATCCGGCGGGTCATGGCGCCGAGGTAGACGTCGACCGACTGGGCGAAGCCGACGCGGTCGGGCCGCTTCTCGCCGTTGAGGCCGCGGTAGTCGTGAATCCAGAGGACGTGGTAGTCCTCCGCGTCGAAGACCGAGCGGGCGAATTCCAGCTGGAACGCCTCGTTCATGACGTACCAGAGCCGGTTGCCGCTGGTGAAACGGGCATTGGTGGCCCGCTCGATCAGGGCGTTGAGTTCCGACTGGGTGTCGTAGTCCTCCTCGCGCAGCGCCAGCTGCAGCGGCAGCCACACCAGGCGGGCGTCCTCCCAGCGCTCCCGCTGGAAGGCGCGGGTCGCCTCGGCGACGTCCATCAGGCCCTGCAAGGCGTAGCCGACCTCATCGAATCGTTCTGCCGGCAGGGTGGCATCACGGAGGGCCCAGTGAGCGAAGGCCGAGGTGGCGGAGGCAGCAAACTGGGTGAGCCTGTCGTGCGCCTTTCGCTGGCCGAGGAGGCCGTTGTAGGGGAGGAGCACCTCGTCAAGGAGGACCCGCCGGGCCTCCGCGGCGATCCGTATACCTGCCGACGGGGAGCCGGCGGCCGTCGTGAAGAGGCGGTCGAGGGCCGCGTGCCATGCCCGCTGCGCGTCCGCGGGGCTACCCCCGGCGAGGGCCTCGCGGGCCGCCGCGATGTCGGGGGCATGGGCCACCGCCGGCTCGTCGCCGCCGTGGTCCGCCAGCGGGGTCGCGAGCCGGGCGATGCGAAGGGCCTGAGCGCGAAGCCCGACCAGCTGGGAGTCGATGGCCCCCGCGGCAGGGGGCGGGGTCATGCGCGTGACGGGGGGCTGCTCCAGCTCGACCGCGTCGCGCTGGGGGCGGGTGGCGCCGATGTTGCGGCCCCAGAGAGGGACGTTGACGCCGGCCTGGAAGGTGTTCCTGTGGCCGGGAAACCACTCGAGGCGGAGCATCGACCCGCCGCCGAAGATGCCGGAACGCCGGGTGGCGAGCTCGACCCGGATGATGCCCGAGGTGCTCTGGTCGGAGATGTTGTAGTCGACGCCGGTGGTGACCCGGAAGCTTGGGATGCTGAAGAGCCCCCGGACGCCACCGTTGAAGGAGCGGTCGCCGCGATACCCGCCGTAGCCCTCCGCCCCGATGGCGGCGATCCCGACGATCGGGCTGCCGATGTCCCGCATGAGGCCAAGGTGCCCGTGGGTCTGGAGAAGCCCCTCGCCGCCCCGGTCGTACCACCCCACCGTGGCGCCCGCGTTGCCCTTCCAGATGGGGGGCATGCCCAGCCGGAAGACCCGGCCGCCCTGTTCGGGGGGACGGTCGTACTGGGCGGCGAGGGGCTGGCTGCCGACCAGGAGCCCCAGCAGGACGGGAATGGACGGGAATAGACGGGGAGGGGCAGGATTTCGCATGCTGGCAGGGGGCTGGTCGGATTGGAACGAGGCCGGGGTCTCAGGGTAAGATAGGGATTATGGAAAACGTACTGCTGTTCCCGTTCGCCGAGTACTGGTGGTTCTACGCCGCCTTTACGGCCTTCATCCTGGTGATGCTGGCGCTGGACCTCGGGGTGTTCCACCGGGACGCCCACGAGGTGTCGTTCAAGGAGGCGGCCACCTGGTCGGCGGTCTGGATGACGCTGGCCGTGGCCTTCGCCGGGGTGCTCTACTGGTACGCCGGCTCCACCTTCCCGGCCGACGCCCGGCTGATGGCGGTACCCGGGTTCGACCCGCAGGCGGCAGCCAAGCAGGTCACCCTCGAGTACCTGACCGGTCTCATCGTCGAGAAGTCGCTGGCGGTCGACAACATCTTCGTCTTCGTCGTCGTCTTCACCTTCTTCGCGGTCCCGCCGATCTACCAGCACCGGGTGCTCTTCTACGGCATCCTGGGCGCGTTGCTGTTCCGGGTGATCTTCATCGCGCTGGGGTCGGTGCTGCTCAAGTACCACGCGATCGTGATCTTCTTCGGGCTGTTCCTGATCGCCACCGGCATCAAGATCATCTTCGCGCCCGAGAAGCCGATGGACCCGGAGAAGAACCCGGTCATCAAGCTGCTCCGGAAGATCCTGCCGATCACCCCGGCGTTCGAGGGGCAGAAGTTCCTGGTCAGGAAGGACGGCCGCTGGTGGGGGACGCCGCTGCTGGTGGCGCTGGTGGTGATCGAGGTGTCCGACATCATCTTCGCGGTGGACTCGGTGCCGGCGATCTTCGCGCTGACCAAGGAGCCGCTGATCGTCTTCACCTCGAACGTCTTCGCGATCCTGGGGCTCCGGGCGATGTACTTCCTGCTGGCGGGCGTCGTCAGCAAGTTCCGGCTGCTCAAGTACGGGCTTGGCCTGGTGCTGGTGTTCGTGGGCCTCAAGATGGCGTGGCTCAACGAGGCGTTCGGCGGCAAGTTCCCGATCACCTGGTCGCTCGGGATCATCACGCTGCTGGTGGGGGGGAGCATCGCCGCCAGCCTGCTGATCCCGGAGCGAAAGCAGCCCGCCGCCTAGGCCGCCCTACAGGAGGATCCGGAGCAGGTTGGCGAGCGATCGCGCCAGCCCGCTCGGTGGAGGCAGCAGGCGGTCGAGCTCCTCCTGGGTCTCGGGCCATTCGCTGAGGCCGTCGATGACGGCGAAGTCGAGCAGGCCGACCAGGGTATTCCAGTGGGTCATGGTGATCTGGACTTCACCGTCCAGCGCCATGCTCCGGTAGTCCATGTTGGTGGAGCCGACGGTGAAGTAGCTGATCCACCGGTCCAGCTCCTCCTCCGGCACCGCCGCCGTCGCGGCCCGGATCAGGTCGGTCACGGCCGCCACGAAGGCACCCGGGGCCTCCTGCGCGGGCCGTCGCCGCTCCAGCGGGCCGCCCTGTGCCGCCAGGTAGAGCACGTACTCCCGCACCACCCGCCCCCAGGCGGGGTGGCCCTTCAGCCGCTCCCAGCCGGGGCTGGAGATGGCGAGGTTGGCCTTGAGGTGCAGCTTGGGCTGCTGGAGCGAGTCCGCGCCGGTCAGGTAGGTGTCCTGATAACCGGCCTCCGTGAGAATATCGGTGAGGCTGTCCACCACCGCGCTGGCTTCGGGGCTGTCCGGGGTCAGGTCGGCCATCCAGACGGGCCTTCCCGTCCAGGCCGTGCGGATCCGGCCCGCCAGGTCGCCCACCCGGACCTTCGGGGCGTACAGTCCCACCTGGAGCATCCCGCCGCGGTCCCGGATCGGGGCGGCCAGTTCCCGCCGCCAGACCAGCAGCGCGCTCATCAGCCCATGGGCCCGCGCCATCGTGGGCGCGGCGGCGCTGGGCGCCGAGGCCAGCGACGGGGAAGTGACGAAGACCTTGCAGCCGCGGAGCGCGCTGCCGGTGAGCAGCGAGGCGTAGAGGTAGTTCTGCCAGAGCGAGTCAGGGATCTTGAGCACCGACCCGGCGGGCATCAGGCTGTAGAGGATCGCCTTCTGCACGCTGATGGGCTTGGCGGCGTAGCCGGTCTGGTTGTGGAGCTGGAGGACGAGCCCCTCCCTCGCGTTGGGCACCCGCGCCTGGGCGCTTCGCACGGCCGAATCAGCCTTGGCGTCCCAGTCCGGGGCCCGCGGCCGCGCCCGGAAGACCAGCGGAATTTCGGAGGCCTGGAAGCCCTGCTGTTCCAGCAGCTGCCGCGCCGCGTCCTTGACCCCGAGCGCGGCGGGCCCGCGGAGCATGATGGCGCGGTCCTCCCAGTTGGGGCCGACATAATGCTCCCCGATGCCCATGCCGGTGTACATCGCCAGACCGCGGTAGGGATCGTCCTCGGAGACGTCGTAGAAGGCGATCTTCCGGTGGTCCCGGATCACGTTGTCGGGAACCGGGATGATCCCGGCGACGTGGTTGCTGACGTAGGACTGGTCGGCCGGGTTGGTGACGTTGATGTGGACCCGGATCCGGTCGTGGAGCCACTTGTCGCCATACTGGCGACGCTCGGCCTGCAGGACCCGGGACCCCGCCACCGCCTGCCGCAGGGCAGCCTGGGCCGCCATAAACTCCTGCTCCAACGACTCGAAGCCTGCCGGAAGGTCGAGATGCGCCTCGAGCGGAGCCTGGAGGAGACGGAACCAGAGCCGGGTGCCGTTGGCGTCAAAGTAGTTCTGGTCGAGAAAGATGAAGTACTGCGGCAGCTTCCCGGTCCGGTCGTACTCGCGGATTCGGCGGGTCAGGGCGTCCAGGTAGACGCTGACCGACTGGGCGAATCCGACCCGGTCGGGCTGCTTGTCCCCCGTGAGCCCCCGATAGTCGTGAACCCAGAGGACGTGATAGTCCTCGGCGGCAAAGACCGAGCGGGCGAACTCCACCTGGAAGTTCTCGTTCACGACGTACCAGAGCTGGTTGCCTCGGGCGAACTTCACCCCGGTGCCCCGCTCCATGATGTCGTTCAGCTCCGCCTGGGTGTCATAGTCCTCTTCCCGGAGAGCCAGCTGCAGCGGCAGCCAGACCAGCCGCGAGTCCTCCCAGCGTTTCTTCTGGAAGACCCGCACCGCCTCCGCCACGTCCATGAGTCCCTGGAAGGCGTAGACCACCGACTCGAACCGCGCCTCGGGCAGGGATCCCGCGCGGAGCAGCCAGCCCGAGAACGCCGCGCTGGCCGAGGCCGCAAACTGGGCCAGTCCGTCGCGGCCCTTCCGCTGGCCGAGGAGGCCGTTGTAGGGGAGGATGACGTCGTCGAGCAGGGCCTGGCGCGCGCGGGCAGCAATCCGGACTCCCACCTGCGGGGAGCCTACCGCGGTGATGAACAGCCGGTCGATGGCCTCGTGCCAGGCGCCCTGCGCTTCCGCCGGGGTGCCTGAGGCGAGCCGATCGCGGACGGCGGCGATGTCCGCCGCGTGGGCCACCGCCGGTTCGGCGCCGCCGTGATCGAGGAGGGGGGTGGCGAGCCTGGTCAGTCCCAGCGCCTGGTCGGTGAGCGCGGCGAGCAGCGAATCCAGGCTGGCAACCTCGGCCCGGGGCGCGGGGAAGCGGAGGACCGGCGGCCGCTCCAGCTCGACCATGTCGCGCTGCGGCCGGGTCTCGCCGAGGTTCCGGCCCCAGAGGGGCACGCTGATCCCCCCCTGGAAGGTGTTCTCGTGCCCGGGGAGCCACTCGAGCCGCAGCATGGAGCCGCGGCCGAAGATGCCGGAGCGGCGAGTGGCGAGTTCCACCCGGATGATGCCCGAGGTGCTCTCGTCCGAGATGTTGTAGTCGATCCCAGTGGTGAGCCGGAAGGTCGGGATGCTGAAGAGTCCGCGGAGACCGCCGTTGAAGCTCCGGTCGCCCCGGTAGCCGCCGTATCCCTCCACCCCGAAGGCGGCGATCCCGACGATCGGGCTGCCGACGTCCCGCATGACGCCGAGGTGGCCCTGGGTCAGGAGGAGCCCGGTGTTGCCGGGGTCGTACCAGCCGACGGTGGCCCCGGCGTGGCCTTTCCAGACCGGCGGCATCCCGAGCCGGAAGACCCGGCCGCCCTGTTCGGGGGGACGGTCGTACTGGGCGGCGAGGGGCGCCGTGCCGGCGAGGAGCCCGAGGAGGGCGGCAAGGGCGACGGGGCGGCAGGGCGGCATGGGCGGGAGGGGGCGGGAGGGGGCGGGAGAAGGCGGGAGAGGGCGGGAGAGCGCGGGAGAGGACCGCGCTTCGGTGCCTTCGCTGCGCTCAGGCTGACGGACAATGAAACCTAGCCGTCAGGGGGCCGGCCGGCTGCCCGGATGCCGCCCTGCCGGCTTCATGGCCTCTTCATGACTCTCCGCCTATCCTACCGGGGTTCATTTCTCACGGGGTTCGCCGTCCTATGCCAGTCTCTGCCCTTCGCGCCCGGATCCTCCTCTCGGGCCTGACCCTGACCCTTCTGGCCGGGCCGGCGACGGCCCAGGCCCCCGTCGCCAAGCCCAAGCCCGCGGCGGCTGCCCCCAAGGTGGCCACCGGCCCCGGGGGGTGGATCAAGGAGTTCGGGACGATGTGGACCTTCGAGGCGCCGCCCCTGGCCTACTGGAAGGGGCAGTACGGCTTCGAGCCGGCCCAGTCGTGGCTCGACCACGTCCGGCTGTCGTCGGTCCGGATCCCGGGCTGCTCGGCGTCGTTCGTCTCCGACCAGGGGCTGGTGATGACCAACCACCACTGCGCCCGGTCGTGCATTACGGCGGTGTCGCCGAAGGACACCTCCTACCAGGAGGCGGGGTTCGTGGCGCGGGTCGCCGCCGAGGAGAAGCGGTGCCCCCAGATGTACGCGGACCAGCTGCAGTCGATCGAGGACGTGACGGCGAAGATCCGCGGGGCGGTGACAGCCAAGGCCAGCGCCCAGATGGTGGAGCAGCGCGACGCGGCGATCACGGCGATCCAGGAGACCTGCCAGAGGGAGACCGGGCTGGTCTGCCAGGTGGTCACCTACTACCAGGGCGGGAAGTACTCGCTCTACCGCTTCAAGCGGTACGGTGACGTCCGGCTGGTGATGGCGCCGGAGGAGACGATCAGCTTCTTCGGGGGCGATCCCGACAACTTCACCTATCCCCGGTACGACCTCGACCTGACCCTGCTCCGGGTGTACGAGAACGACCAGCCGCTGGCAGCGCAGCACTTCCTCCGGTGGAACGCGGAGGGGGCGAAGGACGGCGACCTGACCTTCGTGGTGGGGAACCCGGGGTCGACCGGCCGGCTGCTGACGATGGCGCAGATGGAGTACCTGCGCGACGTGCAGTACCCGGCCCAGCTCGACGGGTTCAAGGAGCAGATCGGGATCTTCAAGGAGCTGGCCGGGAAGAGCGAGGCGAACAAGCGCCGCTACGAGAACATGGTGTTCGGGCTGGAGAACTCGCAGAAGGCGGTGACGGGGTACCGGGCGGGGCTGGTG
>DASWBQ010000322.1:0-1711 GCA_036390535.1 Gemmatimonadales bacterium
CGCCGGCCGGATCGCCGAGCTGACCCGCCAGCGCCGTGCCGCCGACCTGGTCCTCGCCGCGGCCTCGACCGGCGGGCGCCTGGAGTCGCTGGGCGGGTCGGCCGCGATGCGGGCGGTGTCGCAGCAGGTCTCCGCCCTGGCCCAGAGCGACCGCACCACGGTCCTGATCACCGGCGAGTCCGGGGTGGGGAAGGGCTGGGCCGCGCGGCTGGTTCACGACCTGGGCCCCCGGGCCCGTGAGCCGTTTCTCGAGACCTCCTGCCAGGGCGTGACCGCGGTGGCCCTCGAGTCGCGGCTGTTCGGCCACGAGCGTGGCGCCGTACCAGAGGCCCGTCGCCGCCAGCGCGGCCTCCTCGAGGTTGCCCACCGCGGCTCGGTGCTGCTCCGCGAGATCCAGGGGCTGCCTGCCGAACTCCAGCCGGTGCTCCTCCGGACCATCGAATCACGCGCCTTCCGGCGGGTCGGCGGCCAGCGGGACGTGCCGGCCAACGCGCGGCTCATCGTCACGGCGTCGCGGGAGCTGGCGGGCGACGTGGAAGCCGAGCGGTTCCGCGGCGACCTCTACTACCGGCTCAGCACCATGGTGCTGGCGATCCCGCCGGTGCGGGACCGCACCGACGCCGACCGGACTGCCCTGGTCCACGGGGTATATGCCCGGCTGGCGGAGAGTGTCCCGGAGCCCGCGCCGCCGCTGGCGTCGGAAACCGTGGAGCGGATGGTGAACTACCCCTGGCCCGGGAACGTGCGCGAGATGCGGAACGTCCTGGAGCGGGCGCTGCTGCTGGCACGCGGCCAGCCGGCCGTGCTGGTCGAGCACCTGGCCGGGGAGTTGCGGGCTCGCCCGGGGCTGGGCGACCGGCGCCACACCCCGATGAGCCTCGAGGAGTTGGAGAAGCTCCACATCGACCGGACCCTCCGCTATCACGGAGGCAACCGGACCCGGGCCGCCAAGGAGCTCCGGATCTCGCGCGCCACGCTGATCAACAAGATCAAGCGCTACGGCATTACGGAGTGACCCGATGCAGCGCCATGAGCGGAAGGAAAAGGATGCGATGGCCTGCCGGGCCTGCGGCCGCGAGGAGCGGGCGTCGGAGGGGTATCCCTGTGCGAGGTGCGGCACCTTCATCTGCCTGATCTGCAGCTTCCGCGGCGTGACCCTCTGCCGCGACTGCGCTGCCAAGGAACCGCCGGCGCCGTGAAGCTCGTCCTCTTCGACATCGACGGTACCCTGCTCCTCTCGCGGGGGGCCGGGCGGCGAGCCGTGCTGAGCGCGATGGCAGGGATGCTGCCGCCGCCGGAGGCGGTGCGCGGGGTCCGGTTTGACGGCAAGACCGATCCGCAGATCGTGCGCGAGCTGCTGCACGCGGCCGGTGACCCGCGCTACGCCGACGACCGGCACATCGCCGAGGTGCTCGACCGGTACGTGGGGCGCCTGCAGGAGGAGCTGGCCCGTCCCGACCACGTCACCGACGTGATGCCGGGCGTGCTTCCCCTCCTCGACCGGGTCGAGGCTCACGCCGCCACCCTGCTGGGACTCCTGACCGGAAACGTCGAGCCCGGAGCCCGCCTCAAGCTCCGCTCCGCGGCCATCGACCCGGCCCGTTTTGTGGTGGGCGCGTTCGGCTCGGACCACCCCGAGCGGAGCGCGCTCCCCGCCATTGCCGCCGCCCGGGCCGAGCCCCACTTCGGGCGCCAGCCCGCAGGCGCCGAG
>DASWBQ010000323.1:0-4081 GCA_036390535.1 Gemmatimonadales bacterium
GACCGGGATCCGGAACGCCTCGAGCAGGTCGGTGACGTGCTCCACCGCCCGGTCGAAGTCGGCCTGCATCTCGTCGTCGAGCTTCTCCCGGGTGGACTTGTACTCCGGATACGTCTCGGTGCGGAAGGAGTCGCCGGCGTCGTTCACCCAGACGACGTAGTCGGGGTGGTACTTCGCCCGGAGCCGGAGCAGGAAGTTGGCGACGCCCCATGCCGCCGACGTGTTCTCGCCCCGGCTGGTGCGCAACGGCCTGGAGATGAGCGCGAAGAACGCCCGGTAGATGAGGGCGTAGCCGTCGACCAGGAAGAGGGTGCGCACCTATGAAATCGGCTTCGCCCGTGCCAGCGCCTTCAGGCGATTGAACTCCGAGCGGGACGACGGAGTGAGCCGGAGCCGAGAGAAGCCCAGCTGGCCCGTGAAGGTGATCACCGAGCGGTACTCGTTGTAGACCCACTGCACGATCCGCTGCTCGGAGCCGGGCGGGCTCTCGAGTTCCTGGTCCGGCGGGCCCAGCCCGATGTAGACCTCACCCCGCTCGCTGCGCCAGCCCTGCCCTGCCCCCTCGTCGCGGAAGCGCTCGTTGGCGATCGCCACCCGGGTGAAGTACTGGTCGATCAGTTCGTTCTCCGGCGTCTGGGGCGTCGGGTCGGTCTCCACCCAGAACTGCCGCCAGAGGGCGGCGCGCTCCGCCGGATCCGAATCGCGGAGCCGCTCCACCCACCCCTCTGTCGGGAAGAACCGCATCAGGGTAAGCAGGTTGTCGTAGTTGGTCACCACCCAGGAACGGGAGAACGACACCAGGGCGACGGTCAACTGCTGGTTCGGCGCCGTGCCGGTACGGATGTTGACCCGTCCGAGCGAGGGCGTTTGAGGCGGCAGCACGATGGTCCGGGTCTCGACCGCCTTGCCGCCCGCGAAATCGAGGTCGCGCTGGACCAGCACCCGGTCCTGCTCGTCGCGGATGTCGAGGGGCAGCTTGGCGGGACCGGTCAGGCCATACCCCTCGATGACGACGCGCAGCGAATCGCCGCCGTGCGCCACCATCCCCCGGGGATTGAGCAGCACCTGCGGCTCGGCCCAGATGTCCGTTCTGGGAACCGACGTGTAGACGATGATCGGCGCGGTGAACGACCCCGCCGGAAACGCCGGCACCACCAGGGTGGCCTCGGCGCGGCTCATCGACGTCGAGTTGGCGTCGCGCACCACCAGGGAGGTCTTGTACGACCCCGGCGGGAGCAGCAGCGTCTGCTGGAACACCACCGACTCGTCCGAGCGCTGGGTTTCCTGGTAGGAACCCACCGTGACCGCTTCCTCCCGCGCGTACCGGAGCGGCAGCGAGCCATCCCGCTGAAGGTTCAGTTCCACCCGATAGCGCGCGGTGAACTGGCGGCCGGCACGCTGGAAGGTGAGGCCGCGGTTGTCGAGGGAAATGCCCAGCAGCACCAGGGTCGAGTCTCCCCGGCCGGCGAAGTAGGCCGTGTTCCCCACGAACGGCAGGGGGTTGCCCCCCGCCAGGCGGCCCATCCGCTGGTACAGCGCAGTGAGGTTGAAGAGGTCGGCCAGCGTCTGCTCGGCGGCCGCCGGCTGCGGGCTCGGCGACGCACCCGGGGCCGGGGCCTGCACTCCGCCACCACCGCCGCCGCACGCGACCGCCAGGGCGAGCAACGCCGCCGTCAGGCTGGTGCGAAGTCGCCTTGGGAAACCGGGAACGGACTGGGACATGCGGTGTCCGGGTCAGGGTCGAATGACGGTGGAGACGAGTTCACCCACCGGCCCGACACTGGTGCGGCTTGCCGGGCCCGGGAGGGCGGGGTAGCTTGCCCCGATTCCCCTGACTCCCCCCTCATGAGCCAAGATAACCTGATCGGTCGGACCATCGCGGGCTACCGCCTGCTCGCCCACGTTGGGGAGGGGGGCACCGCCCTCGTCTATCGCGCGGAGCACCCTGAAAAAGGCAAGGCGGCCATCAAGGTCCTTCGGGGCAAGCAGGCCCAGGACCCGGTCGCGGTGAAGCGCTTCCTCAAAGAAGGAGAGTTCGGGGTCCGGGCCGCGCACCCGAACATCATCCGGACCCTCGATTTCGGTTCCGAAGAAGGACTCTACTGGCTGGCGCTCGAGTGGGCCGAGGGCGAGCCGTTGGCGAACTTCCTTGCGGCGTCCGGCCGATTGGCGCCCGCTCTGGCAGCCAAGATCATCGGCCAGCTCGGCGAGGCGATCCACACGGCCCACCGGTCCGGGATCATCCACCGCGACCTGAAGCCCGCCAACATCATGTTCGACCCCGCCACCCAGACCGCCAAGCTGCTGGACTTCGGGATTGCCCGGGACACCGAAGACGCTCCGGAGGCCCGCCTGACCAGGGCGGGGTTCTTCGTGGGGACCCTGCAGTATGTGGCACCGGAGGCCCTGAGCGGCGAGCTGGTCGGGGAACAGGCCGATGTCTACAGCGTTGCCACGATCGCGTACCAGCTGCTGACGAACACGTTGCCGTTCCCTGGGAAGACGCCTAGGGAGTTGTTCCAGCAACTACTCTCCACGAACCCAACGCCGCTCAGCCAGGCGGTCGATGGCGTCAAGTTCAACCCGGCGCTCGAAGCCGTCGTGATGAGGGGCCTGGAGCGGGACCTGGGGAAGCGCTGGAAGACGGTGGACGAGTTCGCCAAGGCGTTCGTTCAGGCCGCCAATTCGGAGCCGCTGCCCGAGGAGAAGAAGGGCGGCCTGTTCTCGAAGTTCTTCGGCCGGTAGCCGATGACCGGTACCCAGGATGCCTTGATCCGGTTGCTGCTCGAGCGGTCGGTCAAGCGGGGGGACTTCGTCCTGGCCAGTGGTCGTCGTTCGAGCTACTACGTTGATGCCCGGCTCACCACCATGTCCGCCGAGGGGCTGGATCTCATCGGCCGCCTCGGTTTGGCCGCCGTCCGCCAGGCCGGGTGGAGCCCGTCGGCGATCGGGGGCCTGACCATGGGCGCCGATCCGGTTGCCTACGCCGTCGCCGTGGCCAGCCTCCGCGAGCCGCCCGTCGTTCAGGCCTTCACGGTGCGCAAGGAGGCGAAGGGCCACGGCACCAGGCGCCGGATCGAGGGCAACTTCGTGCCGGGCGCCGCGGTCGTCGTCGCCGAGGACGTGATCACCTCGGGAGGCTCGGCGCTGCAGGCGATTCGCGCCGTGGAAGAAGAGGGTGGTGCGGTGCTCGGGGTGCTCGCGGTGGTGGACCGCGAGGAAGGGGGCCGTGCCGCGATCGAGCAGGCCGGCTACCCGGTGGTCGCCCTGGCCACCGCCACCATCCTCGGTCTCAGATAGGCGCGTCCGGCACGACGCTGCCGCGCTCCTGTTCCACCCCCAGGGGGTGGAACGCCCTCCACTGATCGGCATACGGGTCGACCATCACCCGCCCGAAGCGTTCGAGCGCGACCGGAAAGGGGAACCGGCGCCTGAACTCGCTGCAGGTGATGCCGAGCAGCGACCGGACGTGTCGGCCGAAGCTCTGTGGCGACGAGCATTGCAGCCGGTACGCCACGTCGCTCACGGACAGCGCCTCGGTCTCGAAGTACTGGGCGGCATAGAGCAGCCGCATGGCCGCCAGGTAGCGCTTGGCGGACGGCAGCCGGGCGCGCGAGAACCGGGACATCAGGGTGCTGGGGCGCACTTGATACTGCCGGGCCAGTTCACGCACGGTCGGGGTCGTCGGCGCCAGGCGCACCAGGGCCTCAAGGAAGAGGCGCGCGTCGTCGGGGAGCTCCGGCAACCGGTCCAGCAGCGGGCCGAGGATTCGCGCCGCGGGGCGGGTGGCGGGTTCAATGAGGAGCTGCCGCAGGTGGCTCCACCCGGTCGGCGTGGTCACGTCCACCACCTCCCGCACCCCCGAGGCGCCCAGGTAGAGCAGCGACCGCGAGGCGCGTTCGTCGCGCTGGGACATCAGCGCCACTGCGGGCAGCCCCGGGAAGGAGCGCACCAGGCGGCGCACCTGGTCGGCGTCGGCCGCGCCGCAGCGGTGGACCGAAACCAGGACGGCGTCGACCGGACGCTCGCGCAAGACCTGGATGGCCTCGGGCACCGATTCCCGGTGAACCGCGGTGAAGGC
>DASWBQ010000324.1:0-2208 GCA_036390535.1 Gemmatimonadales bacterium
TCCCGCCCTCTCCCGCCCTCTCCCGCCCTCTCCCGCCAAGTATTGCTTGAGACAGTAACAGCGTTATTTTATATGTATGTCGTTACCTTATCGCGGGAAAATCCGAGACCGCGTCAGTGTGGCCAGCCAACGCCGCCGGGAGGGCCATCGGGGCCAGGTTCGCCATGCAATTCTGGCCGCGGCCGGCGCCGTCTTCCTCGAAGTAGGCCTGGAAGCCCTCTCGATGCGAAAAGTGGCTGAGCGGGCTGGATACACCGCCACCACCCTCTATCGCTATTTCACGGACAAGGACGATCTGGTCTTTGCGATGACCTCGGAGGGCCTGGTGGCCTTCACGGCCGCCCTCCGGGAGGGTCGGGACGCCGGGAACGACCCGTTGTCCCAGATCGAGGGCCTGGGGGTGGCCTATGTCCGGTTCGGCCTCGATCACCCCGCGCTCTACCGGCTCCTCTTCATCCAGCGCCCCGACTTCCTGGGCCGTTCCCGCGGGGATATCCAGACCCTGCGGGTCGAGAGCTTCAGCCTCCTCCGGGAAACCGTGTCGCACGCGATGGGGACCGGGGCCGCCACCCCCGGCGATGCCGCCGCGGTCAGCATGTCGCTCTGGGCGGTGGTCCATGGGGTCGCGTCGTTGGCCATCACCATGCCTGGCGTGAGCCGGGCCCAGGCCGACCAGATGGCCGTCCAGGCGGTCGGCTGGTGCATCCGGGGAATCCGCGAATGAACCTCATCCTCCAGACGGCGAGGCAGCGGGCCCCGCTGCTGCTGCTCGCCACGGCCGTGATGCTCCTCGTCCTCGGCGCCTCCCTCGCCGGGATGGTCGTGGACGCCCGAGTCATCACCGGGGCACCCGCCTGGCTCAAGCCGGCCAAGTTCTCCGCCTCGGTCGCGATCTATTGTGCGACGCTCGCCTGGATCCTCACCCTGCTCCCGGCAGAACGCGGGCTCCGCCGCGTGGGACACCTGGTGGCCATCCTGCTGATCCTCGAGGTCGCCCTCATCGTGCTGCAGGTGGTGCGGGGGACCTCCAGTCACTTCAACGTCGCCACGCCCTTCGACACCGGGCTGTTCCGGCTGATGGGGGTGATGATCGCGACCGTCATGGTCGCGACGATGTACGTCCTCTGGCGCGCCTGGCGGGTACCGTTCACGGACCCCGGGCTCGGCGCAGCCATCCGGACCGGCCTGCTGATCACGATCGTGGGTGGCTGGCTGGGTGCGGTGATGACCGTGCCCAACCGGGCGCAGCGGGAGGCGCTGGCCGCTGGCGAGCGGGTGCCGGTCCAGGGCGGCCATGCGGTCGGCGCCCCTGAGGATGGGCCTGGCATCCCCCTGGTCCGGTGGAGTAGGACCGGCGGTGATCTGCGGGTGGGGCACTTCTTCGGGCTGCACGGCATGCAGGTCATGCCGCTGATGCTGGCCGCGATCCGCCGCCGCCGGGGCCCCGCCGCCCGTGACGGCGGGCTGATCGCTCTCCTCGGTGTCGCCTACCTTGCCCTGGTCGTCGTGGCTTTCCTCCAGGCCCTCGCGGGCCGCCCCTTCCTTCCCCTCACCGGGAGTTGACCGTGGACAACGAGCAGGTCTTCTCGCTTGCCACCAACGTCGCTGCCCTCAGCTGGCTGGCGCTCGCAGTGGCCCCCTCCCGCACCTGGCGGATCCTCCGGTTCGCGATCCCCAGCCTCCTGGCGGTGGCCTACATCTGGTACATCGTGCCGGGCATGCGTGGCGGCGAGGGCGGGTTTGGCAGCCTGGCCGACGTGATGAAGCTGTTCGCGCGGGAGGAGGCGGTGCTCGCCGGGTGGATCCACTACCTCGCCTTCGATCTCTTTGTCGGCACCTGGGAGGCCGAGGACGCGCTCGGCCGCGGGGTATCGGGATTCCTCCTGGTTCCGTGCCTGGCCCTGACTTTCATGTTCGGGCCCGCCGGGCTGTTGATGTACTTCCTGGTGCGGCAGACCGGGAAGGGACCGTCCGACCGTCCGACCGTCTGACCGTCCGGCCGGCCGACCATCTCACTGCCCGTCCACCCGTCCGCCCGTCTGCCCGTCCGTCACGCCCGCCCCCTCCCCCGGCTCCGCCACGAACACCAGCGGCGACACCGCCTGCAGTGCCGCTCGCACCGCTTCGGCCGTGCCGGTCAGGGTCAGCGCCACGGTGCATCCCCCGAAGCCGGCGCCGGTGAGCCGCGCCCCCAGCGCGCCGGCCGCC
>DASWBQ010000325.1:0-6775 GCA_036390535.1 Gemmatimonadales bacterium
GAACCGATGGACCACAAGCTCCTCATCCCTGCCGCGAACCCAGCGCTCACGGTCCGCCAGGACGGCGACCGGCTCGCCCTCGATTACACCTGGCGTGATTGGCTGGTGGTGCCGCGCGCCCACGCCTGCCTCCTTCCGGTGCGGCACACCACCGCCGAACTCCTGGCCGAATACCTCGGCAGCGCCGTGTGGGACCGGCTGGCGACCGCCGGCGCGGCACTCGCGGGGCTGTCGCTCCAGGTCGAGGAGAGCACCGGCCAGACGGCCACCTGGCAGAGGGAAGGGACACGATGAAGACACTGACTAGGGAGGAGATCGCCACCCGGCTCGCGGGCCTCCCCGGGTGGGAGCACCGCGACGGCGCGATCCGCCGGACCTACACCACGTCGGGCTGGGCCAACACCATGCTGGTGGTCAACGCCATCGCCTTCGCGGCGGAGGCGGCCGGGCACCACCCTGACTTGTCAGTGAGCTGGTCCCGCGTGGAAGTGGCGCTCTGGACCCACAGCGCCAAGGGAATCACGGCGCTCGACTTCGAGACCGCTACCCTCATCGACCGCACCGTGGCGTGGCACCCCGGCCCCGGTAGCGCACTCCACGGCCCCCCGACCCCGCTGGTCAGTCGCCCAGGCTGACGCCGAGCCGCCGCGCGGTGACGATGACCCCGCTGTCCAGCGGGACCGTCTTGATGCGGCCAACGATTTCTTCCAGCGGTTTCTGGGTGATGTTCGGGGGCGTGTAGACCACGCAGGTGCCGAAGGCCCCCTCCGCGGCCGCCGCCACCGCCGCCGCCCCGAACCGGAGCGCCAGTAGCCGGTCGGACGGTGACGGCGAACCGCCGCGTTGGAGGTGCCCGAGCACCAGGCTACGGGTCTCCTTGCCGGTGCGCTCCGCGATCGCTTCCGCCACCACAGCCCCGATGCCGCCCAGTCGGGCGGCCCGGCCGGCCCGCTCCGGCTCCTGCAGCACCAGATCGCCAGTCTTCTCCTTCGCGCCCTCCGCGACCACGACGATGGCGAACCGGCTGCCTCGCGCCTCGCGGTCGCGGATCTTGGCGCAGACTGCCTCGATGTCGAAGGGGATCTCGGGGATCAGAATCACGTCGGCGGTTCCGCTGATGCCGGCGTGCAAGGCCAGCCACCCGGCGTGCCGCCCCATCAGCTCCACGACCATCACCCGGTCATGGCTCTGTGCCGTGGAGTGGAGCTTGTCGATGGCTTCCGTCGCGGTCGCCACGGCGGTGTCGAACCCGAAGGTGGACACTGTGCCCACCACGTCGTTGTCGATCGTCTTGGGGACTCCGATGACCCGGAGCCCCTTCCGGGCCAGTTCGCCCGCGATCGTGAGCGAGCCGTCGCCACCGATGGTGATCAGGGCATCGATCCCTGCGCCGTCGAACGCCTCCAGCAGTTCGCCCGAACGGTCCACCACGATCTTGTTGCCGGCGGCGTCCCTGGTCTCCCACCGGAAGGGGTTGCCCCGGTTCGACGCACCCAGAATCGTTCCGCCGAGATGGGTGATTCCGCGGACGTCGTCGGGACCCAGCGGGATCAGGCCGTGCTGGTTCGGGACCACCCGCCCCAGGCCGGACCAGCCGCTGGCAGCGCCGCCGGGGCCCCGCTCGAGAACGCTGCCGAACCCGCGCAGGATGCCGAAGGTCTCCCAGCCGCGGTCGTGAGCCGAGAGGACAACCGCCCGGATGACGGCGTTGAGGCCCGGGGCGTCACCGCCTCCGGTGGAGATAGCGAGGCGCATGGACTACTTCCTCTGGCGGCGGAGCAACTCCGTGACCTCACCGGGATCGGCATGTCGGCCGGACTGCCACTTGGAGAAGACGAGCAGGCCGTCCGCCACGACCTCGAAGACTCCGCCGGAGCCCTCGATCAGCCGAACCGTGACGCCCGGGAAATTCTCCTCGAGCTCGGCCGCCAGCCTGGCAGCCCGGGGCTCATAGTTTCAAACGGCGCAGTAGGTAATCTGGACGTGCATGGGACCTCGGCAGGGAAACCTCGCTCGAGGCGGAATCGTAGCGATGCGCGGAGGCGCACTCAAGGCGCTATAATGGGGCGCATGAGACGGGCAGACGGGCGGACGGGCAGACGGGCGGTCTTTGCGGCCCTGGGTTTCATGCAGGCTGCCGTGGCGAGCGCACAGCAGCCAGCCCGCCCGTCCGCCCGTCCGCCCGTCCGCCCGTCCGACTGGCCCTCCCCGGCCCGGGACCTCGGCGGCAGCCGGTTCACTCCGCTCGGCCAGCTGACGCCCCAGAACGTCAGCCGGCTCCGGCTGCTGTGGAGCTTCGGAACCGGTTCGCTCGAAGGACACGAGGGCAACCCCCTGGTGGTCGGCAGGCGGCTCTACCTCCATACCCCGCATCCTGTCGCCGTATACGCCTTCGACCTGGAGCAGCCCGGCGCCCCGCCACTCTGGAAGTACGGGGGAGCCAGCCGCGATCCGGCGCCGGCCGTGTGCTGCGGACTCGGCAGCCGGGGCATCGCCTGGCATCCCTCGGGCAAGCTGTACGTCCCCCACTTCCCCGGGGACCTCGCCGCCATCGACGCCAGGACCGGCCGGGAGATCTGGCGGGTCCGTAATGGCGACCCGCGCACTGGCCTCACCATGCCGGCGGCTCCGCTGGTCGTGGGTGACGTGGTGATCGTCGGGGTCGCGGGCGGCGAGTTCGGAGCGCGCGGGTACCTGACCGCCTATGAGGCCCTGACCGGGCGGCTGCTCTGGCGGGGCTTCTCGACCGGATCGGACGCGGAAGTGCTTCTCCCCGGTCCGGCCAACCCCGCCTATGCCGGGCATCAGGGCCGTGAACTGGGAATGTCCACCTGGCAGGCCGATGCCTGGACGCGCGGCGGTGGCGCCACCTGGGGATGGCTCACGGCCGACTCCGCCCTCGGTCTGGTGTTCCACGGCACCGGCGCGCCGGCGCCGCTCAACCCGGCCCAGCGGACCGGGGACAACAAGTGGACCAGCTCGATCATCGCGCGAGAGATCACCACCGGCCGGGTTCGCTGGGCCTTGCAGCTGACCCCCGGGGATGGGTTCGGCTACGACGCGTCGAACGAGAACCTCATTGCCGACCTGACCCTCGCGGGTCGCGAGGTGAAGGCGCTGGTACACTTCGACCGCAACGGCTTTGCCTATACGATCGACCGCATGACGGGGCGAATTCTCCGCGCCGAGAAGTACGGACCAGCCAACTGGGCGACCTCGGTGAACCTGGGCACGGGCGTTCCCGCGCGGGACCCTGCGTTCGCGATGGACGGCAAGAAGGCCGGCGTCTGTCCGTCCATCATGGGGATGAAGACGTTCCAGCCGGCGGCGTGGTCGCCGGTTTCGAAGCTCTTCTTCGTGCCGGCGAACAATCTCTGCATGGACATCGAGCCGGTGCCTGCCGCCTTCACGGCCGGGCGCCCCTTCCTCGGCGCGACCATCCGGATCACCCCGGGCCCCGGCGGCAACCGCGGCCGGTTCATCGCCTGGGACGCCGCCACCGGGGCGATCGCCTGGGAAAACCGCGAGGCTTTCCCGGTCTTCGGTGGCGCCCTCGCGACCGCGGGTGGCTTGGTGTTCTACGGAACCCTGGACGGCTGGTTCAAGGCGGTCGACGCCGCCACCGGCCGGGAACTCTGGCGGTTCAAGGCGCCCTCCGGGTTCGTCGGAAACCCGATCGCGTTCGCCGATGAGGATGGCCGGATGTACATCGCCGTCGTGAGCGGCGTCGGCGGCTGGCCCGGGACCGCCCTGGTGCCGGGCGCGAGGCCCACCGACGGGCTCGGTGCCGTGGCCGCCCTCAGCGACCTCGCGCGGGCGGTCAACGCCGGTGGCGTCCTGCTGGTGTTCGGGCTGTGAGGCGGCCCACCCTCGCCATCCTGGCACTGACCGTCCTGGCGGCGTGTACCGCCTCCACCGAGCGGACCGCGGCCCAGCAACCGATGACGCCCGCGGTGGCCCGTCGCACCGGGTGGCTGGGCAACTGGCTCAAGGAAACTTCGGGTCTCGCCATCAGTCGCGCTCATCCCGGCGTTTTGTGGAGCCACAACGATTCCGGCGGCGACGCGGTGCTCTTCGCAACAGACTCCACCGGCGCCGACCGCGGGCGGTTCACCGTGATGGGTGTGGAGAACCGTGACTGGGAGGACCTCGCCCTCGGTCCGTGCCCGGAGGGCATGTGTCTGTACATCGCCGAGACCGGCGACAACCCCGAGAACAACCGGTCCGCCGCCATCTACCGGATCCCCGAACCGGATCCCGCCCGCCCCGGCCTGGTGCGGGGAGTGGAGCGGCTCGTGTTTCGCTATGCCGATCGCCCCCGCGACGTCGAAGCGATCTTCGTGGCGCCGGATTCTTCCGTCCACCTGATCAGCAAGGGCGTCCGCAGCGAGATCGCCCACTACCGGCTCCCTGCGTCAGCCTGGCTCACGGAGGGCACCGCGGTGGCCGAACGGCTCCCCATGCCAAGTCTCGCCCCGGGAGCCCGGCGGCTGGTGACCGGCGCGACGATGGCCGCAGATGGCGCCACGGTGATGCTGCTCACCTACCGCGACCTCTGGCGTCTCTCCCTGGCACCGGACGGCGCGCTGGTTCCGAAGGGTCCCCTGGTGCCCTGCGACGTGAGCCGCCTCCTTCCCCAGACGGAGGCGGTGGCCTGGCTCGGAGAGGGTGACGCCGTGTTGCTGAGCAGCGAAGCCGGCCGGGGGCAGCGGGCACAGCTCATGGTGGCGCGCTGTCCCTGGCCCCGGTAGCGGTCGCATGCCCCGGGCCCGCTGGTTCGCTGCCGGCCTGCTGCTCCTGGGCGCACTCGTCCTGACCGACCGGCAACGCCAGCCGCGACCTCGACACCAGAGCGAACTCCTCCAGGCCGGCGAGATCCGGGTTCGCACCCTGCGCACCGGCGATGGGGATACCACGCTCGTCCTGTTGCATGGCTACGGGGAGCACCTGCTGACTTGGCGAGGGGTGATCGACCCACTTGCCACCAGATATCGGGTCATCGCCTTCGACCTCCCCGGGTTCGGCGGCAGCGAGAAGCCCGACCGCCCCTATACTCTCGACCTGATGGCGAGCGAGGTGGCCCGCTTTCTGGAACGCTGGACTCGGCCCCCGGTCGTCCTGGCTGGCCACTCGATGGGTGGCGCGGTGGCGGCGCGGGTCGCCTTGGATCGGCCCGATCTGGTGAGTGGCCTCATGCTGATCGCGCCGGCTGGCCTGGGCATCGGGCTAGGCCCCATCACCCGCGACGCCACTCCGGCCCGCGCCACCGCAATCGGCTTCTGGGAGGCCGCCCGGGCGTTCGTCACCCCGCTCCATGACCCGGAATGGCTGCAGGACCCCCCCGAGATCGCAGCCTACAACCCCACCACCGATCCCGCCTTTCGGCGATCCACCGGACGAGCCCTCAGGGAGTTCGACTTCGAGGGCATCGGCCAGGACTTCAGCCGAATTCGACAGCCCACCCTGCTGATCTGGGGTGCTGGAGACCCGGTGATCCCGATCGAGATCGGCCTGAAGGTGGCGGACCTGGTACCCTGTCGGCGGTGGGTTCGGTTGGAGCGTACGCTCCATCGGCCGCAGGCTGAGCGACCGGACACTGTCGTGTCACTGCTCTTGGCATTTCTGGCGAACGCGACCTGCGATCCGCCCGGCCGGGGCTGGCCTCAGTCACGGCAGCCGTAGTATCTTCGCGCTGCTTTTGGCCCCCTTCCGGGGAGGGACCCCTTGGATCTGACCGCGCCGCACCGGGTTCCACTGTCCTGGCTGGCCCAGCATGGCGGCGAGTCCGTCAGGTTACGCACCCTCCGGGAGCTTGCCCCCCCCGGGCAGCAGGGTCTCGACCTGCTCGAGACCGCCATCCTCGAGGCCAAGCCCGTCACCGCCATCGTCAAGCGACAGAAGGACAGCGGCCTCTTCGGGGGCAACTTCCTCGGCATCGCGCCGTCCGTCAGGGACGGCATCAAGGAAGCCGGCACCGTCGCCCAGTACCGGCGCCTGCTCCAACTCGGCTATCCCCGTGGGGGCCGGGCGTTCAAGCTGTCGGAGCGGCTCCTGTTCCGGGTGCTCTCCAGAGATGAGGATCCGGCGCTCCTGTTCGAGCATCAGAAACTGGCGAAGGAGCAGGCCGTGGCGGCGGAGTGGTTGCGGGATCAGTTCCGCGAAGCCGCCACCTGTGCCTTGGCCGAGGCCGGACATGTGGAGGATCCCCGGATCCGGGGCTCGGCGCACAAGATCGCCTCCCAGGTTTCTGCCTTCCTCAGGAGCGAATTGTCCGAGAAGCCCTTCGCCAAGGCGGGCAAGACGGTGATCCTCCACCCCGAGGCACATCCGCCGAACTGGTACTCCTGGGCGATGATCGCCGCGATGCCGAACCTGCAGCGCGAGCGGGCCGGCTTCACCGAGCGGCTGGGCCAGTACCTCTCATCGCCTCCCCCGAAGAAGGCCTACGTCCTTCAGGTCGGGAAGAAGACGCTCAAGCCCGCGATGGTTCTGCTGGGCAACCCGATCGAGACCGACGCCAAAGGGAACTGCAAGGATCTCCCCCTCTCGCTCCTCGCGATCGAACTGCTGGCCCGGATCGGCGCGGCGCACACCTCGACCAGCGCGATGCGCATCCTCAACCGGCTTTATGGGGAGTGTGACGCCACCGGGGTCTGGCGTCCAAAACGCCAGATGGCCGCACCCAGGGCCAGTCACCCGGCGACCTACCATTTCTATCCGCTCGCGCCGGACACCAAGACGGCCGACGGAAAGATCGTCGACGTCACGTTCCGGC
>DASWBQ010000326.1:0-5600 GCA_036390535.1 Gemmatimonadales bacterium
CTGATCCGCATTCCCTCTCCACGTCGGACGGACGGGTGTTTCGTGCCGGTGCCTTGGGCGGGCTGGCCGCCGGGCAGGGGCAAGGGATAACCGGACCCGCGACTTGGCGGACCGGTGGATCAGGCGATGGGAGGAGCGCGGGGAGCGGCCGGCGGGTCGTGTGTCCGGGGCGGTCTCGGATCGTCCGGGCTCGGGGCGGCCGCGCTGGTGGTGTGGGTGACCAGCGTGACCCGGATAGCTGTCGTGACCGGGGCCACGATCCAATCGGAGCCGACGCGCGAGACGGTCGCCTCTACGGTGGGGAGATGTGGGTGGTCTTCGCCGTCGTGCGTGGCCGCCACGGACCGACCGGCCGGTGCACGAACCGCATCGGCGACGTGGGCGTGTGCCTCCTGCGCCTCATGATGCGCGTGGCCGTGCGCCAGGGAGCCGATGATCGGCACCAGGCAGAGGGCGGCCGCGACCGCGGCCAGAATGAGACGCTGGGACCAGCGAAGACCCATCTGGCCAATGTACCCCCCGCCCGGCCTGCTCACCAGCCGACAGGGACCGGTGTCAGGGCTGGGGACGGAGGATGGCGAGGGCCTGCTGTGCCAGGAGGCGATTGGTGGCGACCGCCGAGGCGAGGATGGGGCCTGGGCCGCCATCCCAGTCGGTGATAACGCCACCGGCCTCGGCGATGATGGGGACAAAGCAGGCGCCATCCCACGGGTTGAGAATGGCGTCGCACATCAGCTCGGCCCGGCCGGTGGCGACCAGGAGGTAGCCGTAACAGTCGCCCCAGGTGCGCGCCTGCCGGGCCTTGGAGGCGAGGGCCAGCCAGCCGGCGAGCCGGGCAGCGTGCTGGGTGCCAGCGAGGTCGGTGGTAAGGACGGTGGCCTGGTCGAGCGAGGCGATGTCGCTGACGCGGCAGCGGGACCCGTTGTGCCAGCAGCCTTCGCCCGGGGCGGCGGTCAGGTGCTCGTCCACCGCGGGGAAGGAGGCGGCGCCGGCGAGGACGGTGTCGCCCTCCATCACCGCCACCAGGCTGCCCCAGAGCGGGGTGCCGGCCACGAAGGCGCGGGTGCCGTCGATCGGGTCCAACAGCCAGGTGCGGCCGCTGGAACCGGCCTGCTCGCCGAACTCCTCGCCGATGATGCCGTCCTGAGGAAACCGGGCATGGATCCAGTCGCGGACCGCGGACTCGGCCTCGCGATCGGCGAGGGTGACGGGAGAGCCGTCACCCTTGGTGTCGGCTGCGAGGCCGGTCCGCCAGTGGCGGAAGGCGACCGCGCCAGCGAGGCGGGCGGCTTCGTCGGCGGCGTGGAGGAGGGAACTCATCCCCCGCAAGCTACAGGGTGCGGGGAAGGGGTGAGAAGTGAGAGGTGAGGAGTGAGCCGGCTATTGCTGCTGCCTCGCCACTCCGTACCAGGCGACCCGGACGAAGTGCCGGGCTCGGCGCCCCCCGCCCAGCAGAGTCTCGAACTCCGCCGCCGGGCGCTCGGCCTGGATCTGCTCGAGAGTCCGGCCGGCCTTCGCTCCCGCCACGAGACGGTCGCGGACGGTGACCAGCATGCGACGGTGCTCCGCCACGGTGGCACGGTCGATGACGTCGCCATGTCCGGGGACGATGCGGGTCCGGTCGTTCACCCGGCCCAGGATGTAGTCCGCCGCCGCGATCATGCCGTCGAGCGACCCCCCGGCCCACCAGTCGATGAACGGCGGCGCGCCGGGCTCGACCAGGTCACCGGTGTGGAGCACGTTGTCCTCGGGCAGCCAGGCCATGGCGTCGCCGTCACTGTGGGCGCCCGGGACGTGGACGAGCACGATCCGGCGGGTGCCCAGCGGAATCACCAGGCTGTCGCCGAACGTCCGGTCCGGCATCGCCTCAGGTGCCGCGGGGGTCCGATGCCAGTTGTCCCAGTCCGCGATCGTGGTGTCCTTCGCCATCTGTGGCGCCACGGCGTGGTGGGCGACGGCGATCGCCCCCTGGGCCCGCCAGTGGGCCATGCCCTGAGTGTGGTCCTCGTGGTAGTGCGTGAAGGCCACCTGCCGCACCGGCTTCCTGGTGACGGTGCGGAGGGCGGAGTCTGCCAGCCCGACGCGCTTTGCCGACTGGGCGTCCACCAGGAAGATCTGGTCGCCGCCTTCGACCGCGAGGATGTTGCCGTTGGCGAAGCCGCTGATCACGTGTACGCCCGACACCACGGGGCGAATCACCATCACCATCGGATCCTGCTGGATGAGGCCTGCGAGGACGAGGAGGAGCATGCGCTTCCTTGTGTGTGCCGGAGGGGATAATGTATTGGACGCCCCGCGTCCCCCAATCGTTTCATCTGAGAGCCACTTTCCTCATGCCTCGCAAGCGCCTCGGCGTCGGCTTCATCGGCAGCGGGTTCAACGCCCGCTTCCACATGCTCTCCTGGACCGGGGTCCGCGATGCGGACGTGCTCGGCGTCTGGAGCCCCAACCGGAAGAACGCCGAGAGCGCCGCGGCGTACGCCCGGTCGCTCGACGTCGGGGCGTGCAAGGCCTACCGCTCGATCGCCGAGATGGTGGCCGACCCCGCCATTGACGCGATCTGGCTCTCGGGACCCAACCAGGCCCGGATCGAGAACTTCGAGGAGTTGACCGACACGGTGCTCCGCGGCCGGGGCGAGCTGGTCGGCGTCGCCTGCGAGAAGCCGCTGGCCCGGAACGTCGCGGAGGCGAAGCGGGTCACCGAGCTGGTGAAGCAGGCCGGCCTGATGCACGGCTACCTCGAAAACCAGGCCTTCTCGCCGCAGGTGGAGCGGGGCCGTGAACTGCTCTGGGCGCGCGGCGCCTCCCTGACTGGCCGGCCGTATCTGGCGCGTGCCGCCGAGGAGCACAGCGGCCCCCACATGCCCTGGTTCTGGCAGGGAAAGCTCCAGGGCGGCGGGGTGCTCAACGACATGATGTGCCACTCGGCGCTGGTGGTGCGGCACCTCCTGACCAAGCCGGGCCAGCCGCTCTCGACGGTGAAGCCGGTGCGGATCACGGGGCACATCGCCAGCCTCAAGTGGAGCCGGCCGGAATACGTGAAGAAGCTCAAGGCGATGCAGGGACCGACGGTGGACTACGGGAAGGAGCCCGCCGAGGACTTCGCCAGCGTGATGATCGAGTTCGAAACCGCCGACGGCTATCGGGTCATGGGCGAGGCGACCACCTCGTGGAGCTTCGTCGGCGCGGGGCTCCGCCTGTCCGCCGAACTGCTCGGCCCGGAGTACTCGATGAAGTGGAACACCCTCGACTCCGGACTCCAGCTCTTCTTCAGCCGCGAGGTGGTGGGGAGGGCGGGGGAGGACCTGGTCGAGAAACAGAACGCCGAAACCGGGGTGATGCCGGTGGTGGCGAACGAGGCGGTGGCCTACGGCTACGAGGCGGAGAACCGCCACTTCGTGCGGGCCTTCCTGGGGAAGGAGCAGCCGCTGCTCGATTTCGATGACGGCGTGGACGTGGTGCGGATCCTGATGAGCGCCTACTTGAGCGCCGAGCAGGGGAAGACGGTGGCGTTCCCGCCGCGAGGTATCGATCGCTTCGTCCCCGACGTGGCCCAGGGCGGGAAGAACCTCCCGCGCGCCCGGGTGAGGTAACCATGGCCACCCGTCGCGAGTTCGTGGCCGCCTCGGTAGCAGCCATCGGGATGACAATGCCCCGGGGCGCGTGGGCCCGGGCGATCGCCGCCGGGAGCGCTCCGGACCTGGTGGTGCTGGGCGCCTCGGTCTACACGGTGGACGATGGCCTGCCACGCGCGGAGGCGTTCGCAGTGCTGGGCGGCCGGTTCCTGGCGGTGGGGACGACCGAGGAGATCCGCAAACTGGCGGGTCCCGGCACAGAGGTGATCGACGCCCGGGGGGCCACGGTGCTGCCTGGGTTCATCGACGCCCACACCCACCCGGACGGCGTGGAGGAGCTGGTCGGCGTCAACACCAACCTCCCCCGGATTGCCGACATCCAGTCGGCGCTCCGGAAGAAGGCCGCCGAAACGCCGCCGGGCCTCTGGATCACCGGCTACATGTATGACGACACCAAGCTCGCCGATGGCCGTGCGCTCAACCGGCGGGACATCGACGCGGTGGTGCCGGACCAGCCGGTGCTGGTGGTGCACCGGGGCGGGCACACCGGCGTCGCCAACAGCAAGGCGCTCGAGGCGGCCGGCGTGACGAGGGAGACGCCCGACCCCGAAGGCGGGAAGTTCTACCGGGAGAACGGCGAGCTGACCGGGAAGGCGGCGGAGAAGGCGCTGTACGTGCTGCAGGCCGCGGTGAAGCGTTCGGACGTGACGCCGGAGGTGCGACGGCGGGCGGTGGGGTTCATCTCGGGGCAGATGGCGAAGGCGGGGCTCACGTCGGTGCAGAGCACCGGCGCCGAGGCGGCGGACCTGACGGCGCTCGAGGAGTCGTACGCGGCCGGCGAGATGAAATACCGGATGTACCTCTTCCCGAGCGCGGGACTCTACCCCAGCCTCAAGGCGGGCGGGATCCGGACCGGCTTCGGCGACGAGATGCTCCGGATCGGCCCGGTGAAGTTCGTGGCCGACGGGTCGGCCTCAGAGCGGACCATGCGGATGAGCACGCCGTACGTCGGGCGGCCGAATGACTTCGGGATCCTGACCATGAGCCAGGCGGAGATTCACGCCGCGGTCGAGGACGCGCACCGGGCGGGATGGCGGGTGGGGATTCACGCCAACGGCGACGTGACGATCGACATGGTGCTCAACGCCTACGAGCGGGTCCAGCGGGAATGGCCGCGGCCCGACGTGCGGCACCGGATCGAGCACTGCACCCTGATGAACCCCGACCTGCTCCGGCGGATCAAGGCCGCCGGGGTGATTCCCGCGCCGTTCTATACCTACGTCTACTATCACGGCGAAAAGTGGGCCGAATACGGCGAGGAGAAGGTCCGGTGGATGTTCGCGCACCGGTCGTTCCTCGACCACGGCATCATGGTGGCGCCGGCGTCCGACTACCTGCCGGGGCCCTACGAGCCGCTGATGGCGATCCAGAGCATGGTGACGCGGACCGACTATCGCGGGCGCGCATGGGGGACAAACCAGCGGATCACGGTGGCCGAGGCCCTTCGCATTTGCACCTTCCACGGCGCGTACGCGTCGCATGAGGAGCGGATCAAGGGCTCCATCACGGCGGGCAAGCTGGCCGACTTCGTCATCCTCGGGCGGGATCCGCACTCGGAGGAGCCGGGTCGGATCAAGGACATCCCGGTGCTGCGCACCGTCCTGGGTGGCCGGACGACCTGGTCCGCCTGAGACCGCTGGGCGTTACCGCAGTCTCCCGATCTGGACGCCGGCCCCCACGCCTCCGAGGGGGCCGGTGGTGTTTCCCCAGCCGTAGAGGCCGATCCCGAGGAAGGGGAGCGGGCGCCAGGCCACCTGGGCCTCGAAAGGCACGGTGACCCCCGACTTGGCCGAGGCTGAGGCCTCCCCATAGCCGAGGCCGACCCCGACATGGGCATGGATGAGGCTGCCCGGGCGGGTCCCGTAGCCGGCGAGCAGGCCGATGTCCTTCACGTGCCAGAGGTCCTGGTCATCCCTGGCGGCGGCGGCGCGGGCGGTGAACGTCAGGCGACTCGGCTGCCAGGTG
>DASWBQ010000327.1:0-4619 GCA_036390535.1 Gemmatimonadales bacterium
CTCGGGCCGGATCGGCCGGCTCCGGATCGCGTTGAGCTGGCCGTCGTTGGTCTCACCCACCACCGGGTTGATCGAGCCGACCCCCTCCATCCCCGGCTGCTCCAGCAGCCACGCCACCAGCGCGTCCGCCGCGCGCCAGACACAGAGGGTGCAGGTCAGCAGGATCGGCGTCTCCAGCTCCCCCAGTTCCCGCAGCTGCGTCACGCCCAGCAGCTTCCCGAAACCGTTCCCGACATGCAGCGCCGCCGGCACCCGCTCCCGGAAGAGGTTCCCGCCATGCGGCAGGATCGCCGTCACCCCGGTCCGGACCGAATCGCCTTCCACGACCGTCACCTGCCCGACCAGCACCCCGGGCACGTCGGTGATCGCGTTCCACCGGCCCGGCGTGAAGATCCCCGGCGCCACGCCGAGGTCGCGGGCCCGCACCCGGTCCTGCCCCTCCAGCGGAGCGGCGGACAAGGCGATCTGCAGCGCCAGAATGCCGAGGAACAATCCGTGGGTACGCACAAGCACCTTTCGCTATGTGACCACGCGACAATAAGTTGCAGAACACGGACCGGCCATTGTTGCCGTCGTGCAACATGGCCTGCTCTTTGCCCCTGCTCAGCGTAACAAGGTAAGGGATCCGATGACCGCCGCCGAGCACATCCGCAGTCTGTCGCGCGAACCCGGCCGATTCCGGGTCGCCGTCGTGCTCGGCACCCGGCCCGAGGCCATCAAGCTCGCTCCCGTGGTTCACGCCCTCGAGGCCTGGCCCGACCTCTTCGAGCCGGTCGTGATCGCCACCTCGCAGCAGCGGGAGATGCTGGCCCAGGCGATGGCCGCCATGCAGATCCGCCCCGACGTCGATCTCGGCCTGACCCACGCCAACCGCACCCTCGCCGAGTTCACCGCCCACGCCATGCTGGCGGTCACCAACGCCCTGATGGACATCCGCCCCGGCATCCTCCTCGTCCAGGGCGACACCTCCACGGTGGCGGCCGCGGCCCTGTCGGCCTTCTACCAGAACATCGCCATCGGCCACGTCGAGGCCGGCCTCCGCTCCGGCGACATGCACCGCCCTTTCCCCGAAGAGGCCAACCGCCGGATCGCCGCCCTCGCAGCCGACCTGCACTTCGCCCCCACCGCGCGGGCCCGCGACAACCTGGTCCGCGAGGGCGCCCCGCCGGAGGACGTCTACGTCACCGGCAACACCGTGGTCGACGCCCTCGCCGGGATGCCGCACCGCGAGCACTTCGACGACCCGGCACTCGAATCAGTGGACTGGACCGGCCGCCGCGTGGTCCTCGTGACGGTGCACCGGCGCGAAAGCCTCGGCGATCACCTCCACGATCTCTGCCGCGCCTTCAAGCGGCTGGTCCACGAGCACCCCGAGGTCCACCTCGTCTTCCCGGTGCACCTCAACCCCCGGGTCCGCGAGGTCGTCTTCGCCGACCTGCGCGACCACGAGCGGATCACCCTCCTCGACCCGCTCTCCTATCCCGACCTCCTCGAGGTGATGCGGCGGTCGCACTTCGTGATGAGCGACTCCGGCGGCATCCAGGAAGAGAGCCCGTCGTTCCGGAAGCCGATCCTCATCCTCCGCACCGTCACCGAGCGCCCCGAGGTGGTCGAGGCGGGCTTCGGAACCCTGGTCGGCACCGATCCCGACCTGGTCGTCGGCACCGCCAACCGGCTGCTCCGGGACGAGACCCTCTACCGGCGGATGACCTCGGGGGCGAACCCCTTCGGTGACGGGACCGCCGCGGCCCGGATCGTCCGGATCCTCGCCGAGCGCTTCGGCCTCGAGGTCCCCGCCCGGGTGGGCGGGGCCGGAGCCGCCTGATGCGCCGCCTTGCCCTCCTCGCCGGGCTGGTCATCGGCCTCGCCACGCCGCTCGCCGCCCAGCGGCCGTCCGGCTGGGTCCAGCTGGACGGCTTCTACCACGCCGTCACCAACGACTACGGCGACTGGAAGGGCCTCGGCGCGCACGCCGTGATCCCCTCCGGCCGGAACGTCTGGTACGCCGACGTCCTGGCCCAGGAGGCCTTCAACGACCAGGGCGTCTGGCTCTCCGCCGGCAACCGGCATCGCTTCGGCGACTGGTTCACCTTCGCGAGCGTCGGCGGCGGCACCGGCGACTACTACTTCCCCGACCTCCGGCTCGACGCGATGGTCGGCAAGTCCTGGCTCGCGAAGAAGAACCTGGTCACCACCGTCGGCCTGATGTACGCCGACTCCAAGTCCATCTACCACGACGTCGCCCTCACCGGCGGCCTCGCCGCCTACTTCCCGGGCATCACCGTGGAAGGCGGCGGCCGGGTCAACTGGAGTTCCCCGGGTGACGTCGCCGCGGGCCGCGGCTACGCCGCCATCACCGTCGGCCGCGACCGCCAGCGCTTCATCACCCTGCGCGGCTCCGGCGGGTACGAGGGCTACCAGCTCACCGGCGAGACCGCCACCGAGCAGAAGTTCCAGAGCGGCGAGATCTCCATCAACTGGCGCGAGTGGGTCAGCGACAGGCTCGGCACGTTCGTCCAGCTCGAGTGGTACGACAATCCCTACTACACCAGGACGGGGGTGACCCTTGGCCTCTTCCGTCACTGGTAGCCCCGCCCCGGCCGGCCTGAGCGAGCTCCGCCGCCGCGGCGTCCGCGGCGGCGTCATCCCCAGGCATCGCGCCATGCTCGGCCTTCGTTGGACACCCGGCCGGGCCATCCGGGCCCTCGCCCTGGCGAGCCTCTTCGCAGCCCTGGTGCTGGTCGCGCTGCCCTGGCTCGGCCGCCTCTACGCCCTCTTCTACGAGGAGGCGGTCTGGTGGGTGGGCATTCCCGCCGGGGTCAGCCTCAACGAGGTCCGCATCGGGACCCTCCTGACCATCCCGGTGCCCTACCTCCGGCTCGCCGCTCCCTGGCCCACGACCCTCCACTGGGTCGTGGTCGGCGGTCTCACCGCGCTCGCCCTGATCGCCTCGTTCGCGCTGCCCGCCAGGCAGCTGCCAGCCCGCTACTTCCTCCGTTTCATGGCGCTGGTCCAGCTGGTCTCGCTCGGCTGGTTTGCCTTCAACGACCCGCCCTTCCTCTACCCGCTTCCCGGCTACACCGGCGGGCTGCTGAGCGCGGGGATGGCCGTGCTGGTGCTGGTCCCGATCGTCCTCGGCTTCACCTTCTACATCTTCGACCACTCCCTGCCGCAGCAGCTGCTCCTCTCCCTGTTGATCCTGGTCCACCTCGCCGTCTTCCTCCCGCTGCAGGTGCTGGTGCACGCCACGGCGGCGCACTATCTCTCCGCCCTGGTCCAGCCGACCCTCTTCTTCATCTTCGGGATGCTGGCCCAGGTGCTGGTGTTCGTCGGCTTCTACGGCTGGGCGATGAGCTGGCAGGGGACCGAGATCCCCGCCAGCCCCGGCGCCTGGGGGCGGCCATGAGCGCCCGCGACTGGGTCGCCATCGGCCTCTGGGTCGTGGTGGCGGTCATGGTGATCTACACCATCCGCCACTACCTCTTCACCCTGAACCGGGTCTTCGGCCGCCACCGCCAGCCGTACGTCGACATCGGCGTCGCCGACTGGCCCCGCATCGCGGTCTTCGTCCCCTGCCACAACGAGGAGCGCGTCATCGGCGGGATGCTCGAGGCGCTGCTCGCCTCCGACTATCCGCCCGACCGGTTCCACGTCGTCCCGATCAACGACCGCTCCACCGACGGCACGGCCGCGATCATCGACCGCTACGCCGCCCAGCACCCCGGCCGGATCCGGCCCTTCCACCGCACCGAGGGCAAGCCCGGCAAGGCCGCCGCGCTCAAGGACGCCACCGACCGGAGCGACGCCGAGTTCTTCCTGGTCTTCGACGCCGACTACCTGCCGGGCCCCAGCCTGCTGCGCCAGCTGACGGCGCCCTTCTTCGATCCGGAGGTCGGCGCCACCATGGGCCGCGTCGTCCCTCACAACCTCAACCAGTCGCTCCTCACCCGGCTGCTCGACCTCGAGCGCTCCGGCGGCTACCAGGTGGACCAGCAGGCCCGGATGAACCTCCGGCTGATCCCGCAGTACGGCGGCACCGTCGGCGGCGTCCGCCGCGCCGCCCTGCAGGACGTCGGCAACTGGAACGAGGACTCGCTGGCCGAGGACACCGACCTCACCTATCGGCTGATTCTCCGCGGCTGGGAGGTCGTCTACCAGAACCGCTCCGAGTGCTACGAGGAGGTCCCCGAGAACTGGCCCACCCGGATCCGGCAGATCCAGCGCTGGACCCGCGGCCACAACCAGGCCCTCAAGCAGTACCTCTTCAAGCTGCTCCGCTTCCCCCGGCACCTCGGCGTCGCCCAGGTGATCGACGGTGCCCTGCTGCTCGGCGTCTTCGCCGTGGCGCCGATCCTGATCGTCGGCTGGGGCTTCGCCACCGCCCTCTTCTTCATGGGCTACCCGGTGAACGCCAGCCTGCTGGCGCTCTTCGCGGTGGCGACGTACAGCACCCTCGGCAACTTCGCCGCGTTCTTCGAGGTGGCCACCGCCGCCCGGCTCGACGGCTCCCGCAACCGGATCCGGCTGCTGCCGTTCCTGTCGCTCGGCTTCCTGGTGAACCTCAGGGCCATGTCGCGCGCCACCGCGTCGCGCCGGTCGTGGATGCAGCCGTCCGCGAA
>DASWBQ010000328.1:0-1685 GCA_036390535.1 Gemmatimonadales bacterium
GGCATTGGCCGGGTCAAGCCGCACCGCAGAATCGGCCAGGGCCAGACTCCTCGCGATCCACGGCTCGGCCCGGATCGGATTGGCGTTCACGTTCCGGGACCGCGCGTATGCCGTCGCTGCCAGCTGGACGACCGGATCGACCCAGGTAGGGTCGGCCGTGCGCGCCAGGCGGAGCAGGGAGTCGGCCGCGTCAAACCGCTCAGCCGCGGCCGCGGGCAGCCCGTCGGCTTCGCCGCCCTCGAGGGCGAACTTGGCGAGCGAGTCCGCCTGGCGCGCCACCACCAGGGCCCGCTGCAGGTAGGCCCAGGCGGCACCGCTGGCGGTCCCCGCCTGACGTTTCCGCAGCGTCACTTCCTCTCCCAACCTGGCGCGGAGGAATTCCGCCACCGCGGCCGTCGCGGAGTCGAGGACCGGCTGGGCGTCGGCGCCGGCCAGTACGAACCCCTTGCGCCGGAACTCGGCGTTTCCGGCGGCCTCGACCAGGCGCACCGTCAGGTGGAGTCCGTTGCCCCGTCGCTCGACGTTCCCCTCGACCAGGGTCCCGGCGCCCAGCGCCCGCCCGATACTGTCGGGCGGGAGCGTCGAACCGCGGTAACTCCTCGATCCGCCTCGGGAGACGACCGACAGCCCCGGTACCTGGCGCAACTGGTCGATCAGCCCCTCCGTCAGGGCGTCCGCCAGGTAGCGGAGCGAGTCCTGGTCGGCCGGCGTCTCGAAGTAGAGGACCGCGATCTGCCGGGCGTCGGCGTCCCCGGCTGTCCCTGGCGCAGACCCCCGGTCCTGCCACCACCAGGCCAGCGCGGCCGCCCCGGCCAGGGTGAGGCCTGCCGCGGCCGGTCGCCACCAGCGCGCCCGACGGGCCGCTCCCGGTCGGAGCGGGATCGGTGTGGCGCCCGTTGGTCCATGGGCCGCGGCCTGGAGCGCGGCAGTGAACTGCGACATGCTGGCGAAGCGATCGGCCGGCACCTTTTCGAGGGCGCGGAGAATCACCGCCTCCAGGGCGTCCGGGATGGTCTGTCGCACGATGCGCAGGCTCGGGACCCGCTCCATCGAGTGGCGCGCCATCAGGGCCATGGGCGTGGGCCCGGCGAAGGGAGGCGCGCCGGCCAGGGTTTCGTAGATGACGCAGGCCAGGCTGTACTGGTCGCTGCGCGGATCCACCACGCTGTCCGGCACGGCCTGCTCAGGACTCATGTAGGCGGGCGTCCCGATCGCCATCCCCGCCTGGGTCAGCTTGTCCCCGCCCGCCGCCGTCAACGCCTTGGCGATTCCGAAGTCGGCGACCAGGGCGTGCGCGCCGACCAGCATGATGTTCTCTGGCTTGATGTCCCGGTGGACCACGCCGTGCTCATGGGCGTAGGCCAGGGCGTCGGCGACCTCGGTGCCAAGCCGGAGCACGTCCTCGATGGGCAGCTGCTTCTCGCGTTCCAGCCGCTGGCGCAGCGACTCCCCTTCGATCAGGGGCATCACGTAGAACAGCTGGCCGTCCGCGGAGCCCGAGTCGTAGAGCGGGACGATATTGGGGTGCTGGAGGCGCGCCTCGAAGCGGATCTCCCGGTTGAACCGGTCCTCCCCGATCACCTGGCCCAGTTCCGGCCGGAGCACCTTGATGGCGACCGGCCGGTCGTGTTTCAGGTCATGGGCGCGGTAGACGAGGGCCATTCCGCCCTCACCGATCAGGCCGT
>DASWBQ010000329.1:0-3904 GCA_036390535.1 Gemmatimonadales bacterium
TGGCCACGGGCATCATCACTGGCGCTGGCACGAACGGCGCCCGGGCTGCCGGCGGCATGACCGGAGGGGCGGCGGGTGGCGCGGCCACGGGCATCGCCACGGGCGGTACGACCGCCGGGGGCGCGACCGGTGCGGCGGGGACCGGAACCGGGACAGGCCCGGCGGGCGCCGCCATCGGCGGCCCCTCCGGCCCCACGAAGAAGACGCCGGCGCAGTTCGAGCAGCGGGCCCGGACCCCTCGCGCAGGGACCTTCGCGGGGTCAACCCGGAAGACAGTCTGGCACTTCGGACAAGAGACGTTCATGGCTGGCCTGGGTGGGCGTCGCGACCGCCGTTGCTGCGACCCTCTGCGTCGCGGGCACGCCGGCGGTCGACCACGTATACGGATCCCGGCAGGGTCTTGGCGTAGCTCTTCATTTCGGTTGCCAGCTCGCTGACCTCGGCCGGGTGCGAGAAGCTGCGGTGGCGGTTGGTCACGATCCCGATCGAGAGGGTCATCAACGGCACCCGGTGCAGCTGGCCGCGCCGGTCCTTCCCGAAAAAGTAGCCGGCACGCCTGTCCTGCTCGCTGTATTGCAGGGGCACCAGGGTGTCGAAGACGTCCAGGATCTCGCTGCAGGCCGCGTCCATGTCGGCGACAGGCACCACGAAGATGAAGTCGTCACCCCCGATGTGCCCGACGAAACCGCGGGACCCGAGCAGTCCCTTCACCACGTCGTGGAGAATCCGGGACAGGAGGTAGATGACCCGGTCGCCGTCATAGTAGCTGTAGCGGTCGTTGAATTCCTTGAAGTGATCCAGGTCGGCGTAGCAGACCGCGAACTCCTCCCGGCCCTCAAGCTGGCGGCGGATCTCGCGCTCGATGTCGGTCGTTCCCGGCATCCTGGTCGAGGGGTGCACCGCCACATCCCGCTGGGTGCGTGCCAGGATGGCGTCCAGCCTGGCACGCTGCTCGGCCGGGGGGAAGATCGCCGTGAGGATCTCGTCGGCCCCCGCCGTGAACCAGTCCTGCGTCAAGGCGGGATCGTGCCGGCCCTCCAGGACGATCACGGGGACGATGGCGCTGAAGGGATCCGCCTTGAGTCGGGCGACCAGCGACCTGCCCGTCTGCCCGGTGCGCTCCCCATCGAGCACGATCAAGCATGGGTGTCCCCGCATCACGATCGCCTCCACCTCCGCCGGCTCATGCAGCGGGCTCACCGGGAACTCTCGCCCGGCGGCCCACAGCCGGACGAGATCCGGGACCGCCATGCCCGCGGGACCGAAGTAGAGGATGGTGGGACGGGTGCGCACCCGGGAACTCCTAAAGATTTGTGCTACTTCAACTTATAGGAAGAACGCAGCTGCCGCCACCAGCAGGTACATAGCCAGCAGCTGGATTCCCTCGAACCAGTGCCCTTCCCCGTCGAGCGTGAGAATCGCGGTGACGATGGTGGTGAGTCCCACCGCGGCCACCTCGAACGGCGTGAAGACCAGGTTCATCGGCTGGCCCATGACCAGGCCGGCCCCCACCAGGACAGGCGCGACCAGAAGCGCAACTTGCGTGCTCGAACCGAGCGCGATCGACAGCGAAAGGTCCATCTGGCCCTTCCGGGCCACGACGACGGCGGTGGCGTGCTCAGCCGCGTTGCCGATCAGCGGGATGACGATCAGGCCGAGAAACGCCTCCGACAGCCCCATGGTGACGGTGACGGCCTCGACCGAGTGAACCAGGATCTCCGACAGGACCACCACCCCCGCGGTGGCGACGCCGAGGGTGACCGTGGCCCGGGCCGGCGACCAGACATGAGCGGCGGTCGGATGGGGCTCGCCATAAAGCGACCGGTGGGTCCGGAGGGAGAACAGCAGGGAGAATCCGTAGGTGACCACCAGCACGACGGCCACGGCCTCGGAGAGCGGCAGCTCCTGCTGAAAGGAGCGTCCCGGGACCACGAAATGCAGCAGCGCCGGGAAGGCGAGTCCGGCGACCGCCAGCGCCAGCATCCCCGCGCTGGCCCCGGTCGCAGTTCGATTGAAGCTGATGCTGGTGCGGCCAGCCCCGCCAGCCACGAACGACAGGCCCATGATCAGCAGCAGGTTGCCGAGGATCGACCCGGTAATCGAAGCCTTGACCAGCTCGACCAACCCGGCGTTGAGGGCCGCGATCGCAATGATCAACTCGGCCGCGTTCCCGAACGTGGCGTTGAGCAGCCCCCCGATGGCCGGGCCGGTCCGGGCGGAGAGGTGCTCGGTGGCCTCCCCCATGTAGCCCGCCAGCGGGATCACCCCCAGGCAGGCCACCACGAAGATCGCGACAGGGGAACTGTGGAGGACGTAGTTCATCACCACGGCCACGGGCACCAGCAGGAGCATCAGCCCGCGCCACGACACCGGAAACGCCGGGCGACTGCGAATCGGGGGAGCGGGAGGGCGCTCCCGAACCGGCCCTTCGGCTGACGGCGGGACCGGCTCACCCTTCGACCTGGCGGACTCCGGCGGCTGGCGGCGAGTGTCCTTCCCCTCCCGAGGCTTCCGGTCCGGTCCGCGTTCCCGTCCCTTCTCCGCGCGCGGCGCGGGGGACGCCTCTTCCTTCGGCTGCCGCCGATCCTCGCGTGGCTTCTTCCCCCGCCCCTCGTTTCGACCAGACGTGGCGCGGCCCGGTTCGGCCTCCGGCGCCGGCCTGGCCGCCTCGGCCGGCTTCGGCGCGGGCTCGGGACGAGCCACCATCCTGGCGAGGGGCCCTTTGGGGCTGGTCACCAGCCGGTCCAGAATCCACCGCCGGTCGATCGACACCCCACCGGCGGCGCGCTCCGCCTGTTCCAGAAGCCGTCGGGCGTGGGAGGAGAGACCGCCGCCGCCGTCGGTCGGGGCGCGGGGTGGCCCCCCCTCGTCCAGCCGCTTCCGCAGTTCTTCCCGGCCGGGGAAGCCGCGTTCGGCCGCGGCCGCGGCCAGGGCCGGATCTGCCATGAGGGCAAGCAGGAGATGCTCGGTGCCGACGAACCCGTGTCCGAGTATGGCAGCCTCGGCCTGGGCGGCCTCGACCAGCAGGCGCGCAGCGTCACCGAGCGGCGTCGGCTCGGCAGGTGGGGTGGGATCAGTCATATCAGAATGGGGTGGCTTCGTCGATCAGCATGATCGGGATGTCGTCCTCGACCCGAAAGGCGAGGCGACAGGCGTGGCACCGGAGCTCTTCACCGGGCTCGGTGCGGTATTCCAGGTCTCCCTTGCACTTGGGGCAGACCAGGATCTCAAGCAGCTCTTGGGCGATGGCCATCGGTCAGCGGCTCCCGGGAAACCCGAAGCGTTCGAGCAATGCGGCGTCCTTCCGCCAATGCGGCAGGACCTTCACCCAGGTCTCGAGGAAGACCCGTTGGCCGATCAGGGCCTCCATGCGCATCCGGGCACGAGTGCCCAGCTCGCGGATGGTCTGGCCCTGGTGGCCGATCAGGATGGCCTTCTGGGACTGGCGCTCGACGAACAGGGTGGCACGAATGTATACCGGATCGGTCGACTCGCGGAATTCGTCGATCTCGGCGGTGAAGGAATAGGGCACCTCGTCGCCGAGGAGCTCGAAGGCCGCCTCACGGAGGTACTCCACCACGAAGAACCGCAGCGGCTGGGCGGCCAGGTCCTCGGGGTCGAACTGAAAGGGACCTTCGGGGAGGCGGGCGGCGGCCGCGGCGAGCAGCTGCGGCAGCCCCTCGCCGGTCGTCGCGGACACCCAGAACGCGCCCGCCGGCTCTCCGTCCCTGCGCGCCTCCGCCGCCACCAGGTCTGCCTTGGTGTACACGGTGAGGACCGGCGCCCTGGGGGCCCGTTCCAGGCGGGCCGCGGTCAGGAACGGGGGGGCAGGCGCCTCGGGGGCGGGGTGGAGGTAGAGGATCAGGTCCGCCCCGGCGATCCCCTCGAGGGCGAGGGCCCGCAT
>DASWBQ010000330.1:0-2652 GCA_036390535.1 Gemmatimonadales bacterium
CGAGGCCGAGGCCGAGTGGGCGCATCGGAAGACCCATCCTACACCGGGGGGTGCGCCGGCGGATCGGGACCGGGCGGGCAGACGGAGCCTCTCCAACGACCGTCCTTCCCGGGGCCTTCCCGAACGGCGCACCCGCCACGACCGGCGGCGAGCGAAAGGCCATCCGCCGAGGTTCGACCCGCGCTGCGCGCGGGTCAGGACCTACACCACCTCCCTGTCCCGCTCGTTGCGAACCACGTACTGGTCCTGCTTCGGCTCGCCGTCGCACTCGATGGCGAGCGTCGTCACCGGGTCGTCGGGGGCCGTGGCGGGAAGGCCGGTGAAGCGGATGCGGAGCTTGTCCTGCTGAAAGGCGACGGCCTGGCCGCTCGCCAGCAGGCGCACCGACCTCGCCGGCACGAGCAGGCCGGCCATCGCGAGGGACTCGCCGGGCCAGAAGTGCACGTGCATGTAGAGGGTGCTCCCCCTCCGGGTGAAGCCGGCGTAGTTCGAGCGGCGGGGCTGGCAGCGGTCGGCGCCGTAGATGGAAGCACCGTTCCTCTCCAGCCAGCGGCCCACCGTGGCCAGGACACCCACCGACTCCTGGGGCACCGTGCCGTCCGGCCGGGGCCCGATGTTCAGCAGGTAGTTCCCTCCGTCGCGGGTACAGCTGATCAGGTTCCTCACCACCTGCCGGGGCGTCTTCCAGTCGTCGTCCGCGGCGTGGTAGCCCCAGCTCGAGTTCAGGGTCATGCACGTCTCCCAGGCGCGCCCTTCCGTGGCCGCCTCGACGCGCTGCTCGGGCGTCGTGAAGTCGCCGGGGAGCTTGTTGCGGTTGTTCACGAGGATGTCCGGCTGGAGCCGGAACACCATCTCGTTCATCTTCCTCGATTCCCAGCCGTCGGCGTCCAGCGGCCAGGCCACGTCGTACCAGAGGATGTCGATTCTCCCGTAGTTCGTCATCAGCTCCCTGACGTGCGTGTGGACGTACTCGACGAAGCGGTGACGGGCGGCCTCGTCCTTCGCGCACCGCGCGCCGTCGGGGTGGTGCCAGTCCATGAGCGAGTAGTAGAAGCCCACCCGCAGGCCCTCCGCCCGCGCCGCGTCCACGTACTCGCGCACCAGGTCGCGCCCCGCCGCCGACCGGGGCGCGCAGTAGGTCGTGGTCGCGGTGTCGAAGAGGCAGAAGCCCTCGTGGTGCTTGGTGGTCATGACCATGTACTTCATGCCCGCCCGCCGGGCGAGCCGCGCCCAGTCGCGCGCCGCGTTCTCTCGGGGCTGGAAACGCCGGGCGAGGGTCTCGTACTCGCCCACCGGGATCGCCTCGTTCTCCATCACCCACTCGTGGCGCCCCAGCACGCTGTAGAGCCCCCAGTGGATGAACATGCCGAAGCGGGCCTCGTGCCACCACGTCATCCGGCGCGCGCGGTCCGCCTCCTCGGCGGGCGAAACCGGGGGCGGGGCCGCCTGGGCGGCATCTCCCCGCCGGGGGGCACCGGCAGCGGCGGCCGCGGCCAGGCCCGTGCCGATCCGCCTCAGCGCGTCCCGTCTCGTGCTTCCGTGGTTCTCCATGGCCAGACCTCGAGCCGGCCGCTCACGGACGCGAGCAGCGACCCCATCCGAATCGCGACCGCTAGTAGACGAACCGCAGACCGAACTGGACCTGCCGCGGGCGGCCCGACATGCCCGTGATCCTGGCGTAGTTCGCGTTGGTGATGTCCGTGTTCGGGTTGCCGTCGTTGATGTGGTTGAAGACGTTGAACAGCTCCAGCCGGAATTCGAGCTGCCTCGCGCTTCCGAGCGGGATGTTCTTCTGCAGGGTCAGGTCCACGTTCCAGTAACTTGGCGCGCGCAGGATGTTGCGGTCGGAGCTCCCGAATGCGTTGACCGGCGCGGCGAAGGCCGCCTTGTTGAACCACAGGTCCGGGGTGGGATCGTCGAGGTGGGGGTCGCCCACCAGGTCGGCCCGGGAGTAGTTGCTGAAGCCGAGGTTGGCCGGGTCGCCCCCGGCGGTCACGGTCATCGGCTGACCCGAGCGGGCGAGCAGCATCCAGTTGAGCTGCCAGTTCCCCAGGATCCAGGACGCTGCACCGTCGTTCAGCCAGCGCTTGCCTCGCCCGAACGGAAGCTCCCAGATGGAGGCCCAGGTCAGGATGTGCGGGATGTCGTACGCGGAGGTGCCCCGGGCGTCGTCCTTGTCCCAGTAGTTCTGGACCGGCCGGCCGCCGATGCCCCCCTCGGCGTCGAACCAGCCGCTGCTCGTGTCGATCGTCCTCGACCAGGTGTAGGACAGCATGCTGGTGAAGCCCTCGGCGAAACGCTGCTGCGCCTTGAGCTGGAACGCGTTGTACTTCGACATCCCGATGTCGTCCGAGTAGCGGAAGTTCCCGGTGATGTGGGCCCAGGGCCGAAGCGCGTTCCGCTCCGCCGGCGTGAGCCGCCGTCCCGTGGCCGGGTCGATCGCCGCCGTCCGGGGCGCCGCACCGCGCCCGGAGTACTCCATCCGGCCGTTGTAGCTGCCCACGTAAGCAACCCCCACCATCAGGTTGCGGGTGAGCTGCCTCTGGATCTCCAGCTGCCACTGGTGCGAGTAGGCGTTCTTCCGGTCGGGAGCGTTGAAGTAGCCGGTGCTGTTCCAGGGCTCGGGGCGAGGCGCCCCGATGCTCAGCGACG
>DASWBQ010000331.1:0-14324 GCA_036390535.1 Gemmatimonadales bacterium
TGTCCACGTCGCGCGTGGCGGCCAGCGAGTCCGTCAGCCGCGCCACGGTGGCCAGGGTGGTCGGGAGGCCCTGTCTGAGGAGGGAATCCAGCACCGTTCGCTCGGCGGCAATGGCCACCAGCGTCGGGTCAAGCGCCGCGGGGTTCTCGGCGCGCGGCAAGGTGCCCAGGCCGTTCAGGGTCCCGGCTGCGGTCGGCAGGCCGGGGGTGGCGGCCGCCAGTCCCTCGTAGAGAGCCACCGAGGCGTACGCAAAGAGGCGGGAGACCACCGGCGGGGTGAGCCGCTCGGCCCGGACCAGCCCATACAGGGTATGGATCCACTCCGACACCATCCGGGGGTCGGTGGGGGCTGGCTGCGCACAGGCGGCGCAGAGCGTCAGAGTGGCCGTCAGCAGGGCGGTGCGCGAACGGGCGTGTCTCATCGGTCCCTTGCTCGTCCCCAGGTGTTGTACTTGATAATGCACCAGATGGCCCAGACGCCGTCGGGCCACCCGATCTTCTTTCCATCGGCGTAGGTGCGTCCGGCGTAGCTGATCCCGACTTCGTAGATGCGGCAGCGGAGGGCGGCCACCCGGGCGGTCAGTTCGGGCTCGACCCCGAACCCGTCCTCCACGATCCGGATCTTCTGCACCACCTCCCGGCGAAAGACCTTGTAGCCAGTCTCGATGTCGGTGAGGTTGAGGTTGGTGAAAGCGTTCGAGAGCAGGGTCAGGAAGCGGTTGCCGACGGAGTGCCAGAAATAGAGAACCCGGTGGCTCTCCCCGCCCACGAAGCGTGAGCCGAAGACCACGTCGGCGACTCCGTCCTCGATGGGACGAAGCAGGCGGGGATAGTCCCGGGGGTCGTACTCGAGGTCGGAGTCCTGGGTGACGATCACGTCCCCGGCGGCGACCGCGAAGCCGGTCCGGAGGGCGGCGCCTTTGCCGCGGTTCTCCGGATGACGGTGCAGTGCGATCTGCCCCTGGGCCGCCAACCCCTCGAGCACCGCCTGGGTGCCGTCCATCGACCCGTCATCGACCACGACGACTTCCGCGTCGGGTGCCGCGCGGCGCACCCGGCCGATCAGGTCGGCCACCGTGGCGGCTTCGTTATATACGGGAACCACGACCGAAAGCTTCACGCGGCGCGCGGACTCCTGATGGTGAGGTGGGGGCGGGGGAGTTACACTCCCTGCCCGGCGGAAGGTAATCACCCCGCGAGGGCACGGTATGGCCAACCACGGCAGACGGAGGGTCATGGCGACAGCGAACCCGACCGGCTCCCGGCCGAACCCGGAGAACCGTCTTCTGGTCCATGGCGCCGCCGTCGCCGGAGTCGCGCTCCTCGCGTCGTGGGCCGGGATCTTCAACCTCTTCGCCTTCGACGACGTCCACCTGATCCAGGGGAACGCCAGGCTGCACTCCCTCGCCAACTGGCGGGAGATCGTGGCGTCGCCGTTCTGGCCGCCACCGTTCTCCCAGGATCTCTACCGCCCGGTTACCTCCCTCCTGCTGGCCCTGCAGTACGGCATCGGTGGCGGCGACCCGATCGTCTTCAGGCTGGTGAGCTACGGCCTGTACGCCGCCACCGCGGTGGCGGTGCTCCTGCTGGCGCGGCTCTGGCTCACGCCCGGGACCAGCCTGGCCGTTGCCCTCCTGTTCGCCGGGCATCCCGTGCACGTGGAGGCGGTCGCGCTCGGCGCCGGGCAGAGCGAACTGGTGGTGGCGCTCCTCGCCGTCCTCATGGCGCTCCGGTACGTCCGTGCCCGCCGCGGCGGCGCCCCCAGCGGCCGGGACACCGCGATCCTCGCCGGACTGTACCTGGCGGCCGCTCTCACCAAGGAGCAGGGCCTGCTGGTGCCGGGCCTGCTGCTCCTGATCGAAGCGGTTCCGCCCCCGGGCTTGGGTCCGCTGCCGTGGCGGCGCCAGGCGCCGACCTACCTGGCCTTTGCCGCCACGGGGGCCATGGTGCTGCTGGCGAGAAATGCCGTGCTCGGTGGGGAAGTGGCCGGGACCTTCACCGCGGAAGCGCTCGCCGGTCTCGGCATGGCCGGGCGGGCTCTGACCATGCTGCCGGTGGTGATCGAGTGGGGGCGGTTGCTGACCTGGCCCCTGCACCTGCAGGCCGACTACAGCCCGCAGGAAATCGTGGCGGCTACGGGGTTCGGCGCCGGCCAGGCGATCGGACTGCTCCTGCTGGGCGGTGCGGCCGCGGCGGCGTGGTGGGGACGGCGACGGGTGCCGGCGCTCACGTTCGGGCTCGGGTGGTGCGCGGTGGCCCTCTTTCCGGTCAGCAACCTCCTCCTCCCTACCGGGATCGTCCTGGCGGAGCGCACCCTCTTCCTGCCCAGCGTCGGCTTTCTCCTGGCCGCGGGTGGTGCGAGCGCCTGGATCGTCGCGGCGAGGGGTGAACGGACCGGTGGCGCGCTGCGGTGGATGATCGGCCTGCTGGTAGTCGCGGGCGCGGTCCGCAGCGCCGAGCGCCATCGAATCTGGCGCAACGAGGCCTTCTTCTCGGTGCGCACGGTGCAGGATGCGCCGCTGAGCTACCGGGCGCAGCGAGCGTACGGCGAGGTGCTGTTTGGTTTAGGGCAGGACAGCCTGGCCCTGGCCGCCTACCGGCGTGCGCTGGACCTGGCGCCGACCGGTTACGGGTGGCGGGTGCGAAACGACCTGGCGCGGCGGTTCCGCGTCATGGAGCTGGCCGGGCTGGAAGCAGAACAGCTCGAGGCCAGCCTCGCGGAGCGGCCGGATCAGGAAGACACGCGCGGCTACCTGATCGCTGCATTGCTTGTGCTTGGTCGGTACAAGGAAGCAGTGATGCACGCCGACTCGGCGCTGGCGCGCGGCGGGAATGCCGCGGCGTTCCGGCGGATCCGGGCGCTGGCCGACAGCGCCGACCGGGTGCAGGCGCCAGCGGGAACGGTGCGGGTCGGCGTCACCGCGGCGCCAATCCCACCGGTCAGGTGAGGTATTTCGATCGTCAGCGCCCACTTGACGAATCGCGCGCGCGGAGCGATATAGTCATCTAATCATCATCTAGAAATCAGTTTCCTGCGTCACGCCACCGGGTCAGTCTGTTCCGGGGACGCGATTCACCAGCGTTTTTTTCGGCGGCCGGTGCGGTTCCGGCCGCGGTGGTCCGGATCACTTCACCCCCGAGGTTCATCGGACATGGCGACCATCCAGCGACTCCGCGGTCTTCTTCTCGGCCTGGTCCCGGCCGTCGTCGTCCTTGCCGTGTCGGCCGTGCCGGCCCACGCGCAGGCGATCTTCACGGGCCGGGTGCTCGGCCCGTCCAGCGCCCCGCTCGAAGGCGCGTCGGTCTCGATCCGCGAACTCGCGGTCGAAGTACTGACCAACAACCAGGGCCGCTTCACGATTACGATCCCCGCGGGCCGGGTCACCGGCCAGCAGGTGACGCTGACGGCCCGGCTGATCGGCTACAAGCCGGTTTCGCGGCTGATCCCGGCGCTGACCAACGGCGAGCGCAACGTGGAGTTCCAGCTGGAGCAGGACATCACGAAGATGGAGGAGATTGTGGTGACCGGCGTGCTCGAGGGCACCGAGCGGGCCAAGGTGCCGTTCTCGGTGGCGCGCCTCACCACGGAAGAGCTGCCGGTGCCGGCCGCCAGTGCCGTTTCCGCGCTCCAGGGCAAGGTGGCGGGTGTCCGCGTGGCCCAGAACAGCGGGCAGCCGGGGTCGTCGCCCGAGATCCTGATCCGAGGGCCGACGTCGATCAACGCCTCGGGCCGGGGCCAGGGACCGCTGATCATCGTGGACGACGCGATCATGAACGTCGGCAGCCTCGGTGAGCTCGGCGGCATGGATATCGAGTCGATCGAGGTGGTGAAGGGCGCCGCCGGCGCGTCTCTCTACGGCGCGCGGGCGGCGGCGGGCGTGATCACGATCCGGACCAAGCGCGGCCTCCAGCAGGAGGGCGCCCAGTTCAACGTTCGGACGGAGTTCGGGGTCAGCGACCTCAACAGCGTCAACTACGGCATCCCGGTCAACCACCCGCTCCAGCTGGACGAGACCGGCAAGCGGTTCTGCGTCCTGGTCGCCGGCCAGCTGCCCTGCAGCCGGACCGTCGACCTGATGACCGAGATGTACCGGATCAACAACGTCAACGCCGACACGACCCGGACGCCCCAGAGCATCCAGTACAACACCCCGAGCGCGGCCGACCTCCGGAACATCTTCCAGGCGCAGATCTACCCGAACCGGTATTACAACTCGCTGGCCCAGGTGACCGAGCGCTCGCCGACGATGCTGGTGGGCCTCGACGTGACCGGCCGGGCCGGGAGCGTGGGCTACTACGTCAGTGGCGCCTACACCGACAACCCGGGCGCCATGAAAGGGCTGAACGGGGCCCAGAGCCTCCGTGGCCGCGTGAACGTGGACTACAACGCCCGGCCCGACTTGAAGATCTCGGTCAGCACCATGTACGACGAGGGCAACATCGATCTCCGGAGCGGCGGCTCGTCCAACGGCGGCATCTTCGGCCAGCTGCTCCGCGGGGCGCTTCCCGGCTTCGACTTCACCGCCCGGGACACCCTGGGCCGGTACATGGTCCGGAGCGGCGGCGCCGGCTGGCGCCCGACCGGCAACGGCGCGGGCACTTTCCTCTATGACACCGAGATGCTCCTGTCCGACCGGAATACCCACCGGTTCCTGGGCAGCATCACCGGCAAGTACTACCCAGCGGACTGGGTGACCTTCGAGGCCAACTTCGCCTACGACAACCGGAACCGGCGGGACAACACCATCGTCAAGAAGGGCTACCGGACCTTCACGGTCTCGACCGCCAACAACAACGGCAACCAGGCCTTCTCCAACCTCGACGAGAGCTCGCTCAACGCCGCCCTGACGGCGACCTTCCGGAAGCAGTTCGGCAGCGACCTGAACGGCAAGTTCAGCGTGCGGGGGCTCTACGACGAGAGCCAGTTCGTCCTCAACAGCACCGGCGGGCAGATCTACCGGGTCGCCGACGTCTACCAGACCAGCAACCTGAGCACCAACTACACCACTGGCTCGTCCTCCGAGCTGACCCGGAACGTAGGGCTCTTCGCCGGCGCCAGCTTCGACTACAAGGATCGGTACGTCCTCGAGGGCTCGTTCCGGTACGACGGCAGCTCCCGCTTTGGTGAGGGCAACCGGTGGTCGCCGTTCGGGCGGATCTCGGGCGTCTGGAACGTTGGCCGCGAGCCGTTCTGGGGCGTCGACTGGATGGACCAGTTCCGGATCCGGGCCTCCTACGGGACGGCCGGCAACACCCCGGCCTTCAGCTCCCAGTACGAGACCTACAACGTCAGCGCCACCGGCATCACGCTGGGCCAGGCGGGCAACAGCACCCTGAAGCCCGAGACCACCACCGAGATCGAGGTGGGCACCGACTTCACCCTGTTCAAGAAACTGGGTGTCGACGTCACCTACGCGACCAGCAAGACCCGGGACCAGATCCTCCCGGTCAACACGCCGGCCGCGCTGGGCTTCTCGACCCAGTGGCAGAACGCCGGCACCCTGGCGAACACCAGCTGGGAGATCGGCGTCACGCTCCCCATCATCAACAACAACACCTTCTTCTGGCAGGTCCGCGGGGCCTGGGACCGGAACCGCACCTTCGTGGACGAACTCTTCGTCCCCGAGTTCATCTACACCGGCGGCACCGCCCAGGGCACCAACAGCTTCTTCCTGATCACCGACGACAAGGGGAAGAGCAACGGTTTCCAGAAGAACCGGTACGGCAACATCTGGGGCCGGAAGTTCTACAAGAAGTGCTCGGACCTCCCCTCGGCGGTGCAGGGGGAGTGCGGCTCGGGCAAGGCCTACCAGGTCAATGACCAGGGCTACGTGGTGTGGGTCGGCCAGGGCAATTCGCTCAAGGACGGGATCACCCGGAACCTGTGGACCACGACCCTTCCGGCCAGCCAGTCGCCGTGGAACTACGACCTGGCCTGGGGTCACCCGATCATCGACCGGCCCCTCCGTGGCGAGCCGGGCGAGCGGATCGGCATCTCCCAGATCATCGGGAACGTCTTCCCCGACTACCGCCTGTCCTTCAGCAGCGACTTCCAGTGGAAGCGGCTCACCCTCTACGCGACCGTGGACGCGACCATGGGGCATGAGATCAACAACCAGGGCGAGGGCTGGGGACTGCTGGACCTGAGCTCGGCCCAGTTCGACCAGCAGGGTAAGACGGTCGAGACCGCCAAGCCGGTCGGCTACAGCTGGCGGGCCGGCGGGCCGGAGGCCACCGGCAGCGGCGGGTTCTATGACGTGCTCGGCCCGAACAACTACAACACCGAGGACGGCAGCTACGCCAAGTTCCGGGAACTCGCCCTGACCTACCGGCTCGGCCGGGTCGGCGGGGTTGGCGACTGGACCATCGGCGCGGTCGGCCGCAACCTGTTCACCATCACCGGGTACACCGGCCTCGATCCCGAGACCGGCGTGGCGGGCGGCTCCACCGGCTCCAGCCTGATCAACCAGGTGGATGCGTTCGGGTTCCCGAACCTCCGGACCTTCACCTTCTCGCTCTCCACCCGGTTCTAGGAGCCACCGACATGATTCGATCCCTGATCCGGTGCGGTGTTCTTCTCGGGGTGGTCGGCACGGCGGCCTGCGAGATGGAGATCGCCAACCCGAACCAGCCCGAGACCGACCGGGTGCTGGCGACGGCGCGCGACGTGGAGAACCTCCTCGGGACGCAGTACCTCCGCTGGCACATCGCGATGTACGGCAGCCTGTCGAACGTCTGGGGCATGGCCCAGGTGATGTCGTTCGAGGACTTCAGCTCCCTGGCCAACAACGGCATGGGGGCGCGGATCAGCATTCCCCGCGCCGCCAACGACAACTCGGTCGGCAACGGCTATGCCACCGAGCAGTCGCGGACCTTCTTCATCCATTCCGAGGTGACCCGGATCACTTCCAACGTGCTGGCCAAGCTGGCGGAGCCGGACTTCACCCTCGGCAGCCCGGCGCAGGACAACCGGGCCCGGGCCTTCGCGCAGTTCATGCGCGGCCTGGCCCACGGCTACCTGGCGCTGGTCTACGACAGCGCGGCCGTGGTCACGCCCGAAATGAGCACCGAGGACCCCGGCGAGCTGGCGGACTACCGGGAGGTCATGGACACGGCCCTGTCGGCGCTGACCCAGGCGATCACCTATGCCAACACCGCGGCGTCGGGGGCGAACGGCTTCCCGCTGCCGGCGTCCTGGATTCCGGGGCCGACCAGCATGACCGCGACCGAGTTCGTGAAGCTGGCCCGGAGCTACCGGGCCCGGCTCCGCGCCAGCGTGGCGCGCACTCCGCAGGAACGGGCGGCCGTCAACTGGGACGAGGTCATCGCCGACGCGGCGAACGGCATCACCGCCAACCACTACAACACCACCAACACCGTCTCGGGGCCGTTCAACACCTGGGTGAACCAGTGGCTGGCCTACACCACCTGGCACCAGATGACCCCGTTCGTGATCGGCATGGCCGACAACAGCGGCGCGTATGCGGCCTGGATCGCCACCCCGTTGGCCAACCGGGGAGCGGGCACGTCGTTCTTCATGGTCACCCCGGACCAGCGGTTCCCGCAGGGGGCGACCCGGGCGGAGCAGCAGGCGGACTTCGCGCTGACCCAGTGCACTGCGGCCGCCTCGGTCTGCAAGCGCTACTTCGTCAACCGTCCCACCGGCAACGACCAGTTCTCCGGCGCGTCGTGGGGATGGTCGAACTACGACCACGCCCGGTTCTACCCGTGGCGCGTCTCGGGCTCCGGCGGCACCGGCCAGAACGGCGACTTCCCCTTCATGACCGTCGCGGAGATCAACCTCCTCGAGGCGGAGGGCCACTACCGGAAGGGCAACTACGCCCAGGCGGCCGCCCTGATCAACAAGACCCGGGCGCGGACTCCGACGGCCAGCCAGCCGGGCGGCGGCCTGCCCCCGATCACCGACTTCGATGCCACCTCGCCGGTGCCCGGCGGGAACAACTGCGTGCCCAAGGTCCCGGTCGGGCCGTCGTTCACGACTATCGCCTGCGGCAACATGCTCGAGGCGCTCAAGTGGGAGAAGCGGATCGAGACGGCCTACAGTCACTTCATGGCATGGTTCCTCGACATGCGAGGCTGGGGCGACCTCCCCGAGGGTACCCCGACCGACTGGGCGACGCCCTATCAGGACCTGCAGGCGCGGGGCCGGTCCGGCACCGGGATCTACAGCACCGGGACGGGCGGCTACCACCAGGCGGCCAAGGGAACGTATGGATGGTAGGGCCGGGGGCGGCCCTGCGGGCCGCCCCGGTCCCCGCTGGCGGCTGAACGGCTGGGTGCTGGCCTGGGCGCTCGCCATCACGGGGTGCTACACGATGACCCCGGTGACGGGGCCGGTGCCGGAGGTGGGAACGATGGTGGCGTTTGCCATCAACGACGCGGGACGGGCGGCGCTCGGCGGCAGCCTGGGCCCCGAGGTGGACCGGATCGAGGGACGGCTGCTCGAAACGACCGACGACGGCTACCTGCTCGCCGTCTCCAGCCTCACCCTCCTCCGGGGCGGCCAGCAGGTCTGGCAGGGCGAGCAGGTGCGGGTCAGCAAACAGTACGTGAACTCCGCCTTCGAACGGCGGTTCTCGATGGGACGGACCATTGGAGCGGGAGCGATCGTCGTGGGCGGCTTTGCGGCCTTCCTGGCCACGCGATCCCTCCTCGGGGCCGGGCAGAGCGAGACCAAGCCCCCGAGCGATTCAGGACAAACCCACGTCGGCCGGCCCTGAGCCGGACGGTCATTCACCCTCACGGAGTCCGTAATGCGACGCATTCTCCAATTCGCGGTGCTTTGCCTTGGGGCTGGCGTCCTGACCGCCTGCACGCCGGAAACGGTCGTCGAGACCGAGGACATCCCGACGGCGGGCGTCCGGTTCGTCAACGCGGTGCCGGACACCTTCGCGGTGGACTTCCGGCCGGTCGACATCGTCGAGAACAGCACGTTCTACGGTGTCGCGTTCCGGAGCACGACCCTGCTGGCGTACAAGAACGCCCGGGCCGGGTCGCGCCACTTCCGGATCTTCCAGTCCGGGACGACGCCCGAGATCGCTTCGGTGGTCGTCAAGGACACCACGGTGAACCTGGAGGCCGGGAAGCGCTACACCTTCATCCTCTGGGGCTACGCCCGGGCCGGTTCGTCGCCGGCACGGCGGCTCACGGTGCTCGAAGATTCCCCGGCCGATCCGGGCCAGCAGATCGCCTTCCGGGTCGTGAACGCCACCGACGCCGCGATCGACACCCGGGTCTATCCGAACGGCGGCACCGTGCCCGCCGACGCAACCTGGTCCGGTGTTGCGGCCCTGAGCGCCTCGAGCTACGTCAACGTGGCGCGGGGTCGGACCAACATCAACGTGCAGCCGGCCGGGGGCGGGACCGCGATCGTCAACACCGAGTGCACCCAGCGGGGCCTCGCCGGCACCGTCGACGTTGAAGCCGCCCCGGGCACGGAGATCGCGGGGTCGGCCCTGAGCGCCATCATCGTTCCCCGGTCGGTGGCCGGGAGCACGGCGCCCAACCTCACCACCCCCGGGCTGATCTGCGTCTGGGATCGCCGGCCCCCGCGGGCCCCCGGGGTCTGATTCCGCTTCTCAAGACGGACCCGCAGGGGCCGCCGGGACAAGACTGTTCCGGCGGCCCCCGCCGATTAAGGAGGGTGCGATGCGACGGTCCGGGTGGCTGCTGGTGGGACTCGCCGGAGCGCTGCCGCTTCAGGCCCAGGTGGTGGACCACACCCGGGTGCGGCGGTACGCCGGGGAGGACATCACGGTCCGCGGCCCGATCGCCCGGGCCACCAATGCCGGCGGCGGGGTGGTGTGGTTCAGCCTCGGCAAGCCCCATCCCAGCGCCACCCTGGTGATCATCATTACCTCGGCCATGGCCTCCAATTTCGGAGACCCCCGGGGCTACGAAGGGGCGACGGTCGAGGTCACGGGGCGCATCCTCACCGGCGAGATGGGCGGGGTCACCAACGATCCTACCATCGCCGGGGCGATTCGCGGCGGGGAGCCAAAGACGCCGTACATCGTCCTCAAGGATGCCAGCCGGTTCAAGGTGGTCGAGCCGCCTCCGGCGCCTCCCGAAACGCCGCCGCCACCCCCTCCGCCGCCCCCTCCGTCACGGTAGGATCGGCGACTCCGCCGGATTAGTTTCCAAGGGCGCGGCGAGGCCGCGCCCTTATCACATCGCGGAGCGCCACAATGCCGAACGTCGCAGTGGTCGGTGCCGGCACCATGGGTAACGGAATCGCCCATGTCTTCGCCCAGCACGGCTGGCAAGTCGCGCTGATCGACGTCAACCAGGCCGCCCTCGACAAGGGACTCGCCACCATCCGGTCCAACCTCGAGCGGCAGGTCAAGAAGGGCACGCTGGCCCCCGAGGCCCCCGCCGAGATCCTCGGTCGGATCAGCCCGGCCGCTGCCCTCCCGGCCGTGTCGGGCGCTTCGCTGATCATCGAGGCCGCCACCGAAAACCCGGCCACCAAGGCCGCCATCTTCGAGACGCTCGACCAGGCGGCCGACCCGGCCGCCATCCTCGCCACCAATACCAGCTCGATCTCGATCACCGAGATCGCCGCGAAGACCCGCCGGCCCGGCCAGGTCATCGGGATGCACTTCATGAACCCGGTGCCGGTGATGCAGCTGGTCGAGGTGATCCGCGGGCACGCCACCTCGGACGCCACCACCGCCACGGTGATGGAACTGTCCCGGTCCCTCGGCAAGACCCCGGTCGAGGTGAACGACTATCCGGGCTTCGTCGCCAACCGGATCCTGATGCCGATGATCAACGAGGCGGTCTACTGCGTCATGGAAGGGGTGGCGACCCCGGAGTCGGTCGACACCGTGATGAAGCTCGGCATGAACCACCCGATGGGCCCGCTGACCCTCGCCGACTTCATCGGGCTCGATGTCTGCCTCGCGATCCTGGAGGTCATGCACAAGGGCCTCGGCGACCCGAAGTACCGCCCCTGCCCGCTGCTGCGCCGGATGGTGGCCGCCGGCCACCTGGGCCGGAAGAGCGGCAAGGGCTTCTACGACTACGCCGCGAAATAGGCGTACGACTTTCGACCTGCGACTTTCGACTTCGCCATGGACCTCTTCCAGAGCATGACCACCCACGGCCACGAACAGGTGGTCGTCTGCCACGAGCCTTCCTGCGGGTACCTGGGCATCATCGCCATCCACGACACCACCCTGGGCCCCTCTCTGGGGGGCACCCGCTACTGGAGCTACCGGAATTTCGACGAGGCGATCACCGACGCCCTGCGACTGGCACGCGGGATGACCTACAAGGCGGCGGTGGCCGGCCTGAACCTCGGGGGCGGCAAGGCGGTCATCGTCGGCGACAACAAACGGACCGACCGCGAGTTCGTGTTCCGGGCCCATGGCCGGTTCGTGGAGTCCCTCGGCGGCCGCTACATCACCGCGGAGGACGTCGGCACCAGCCCCTCCGACATGGAGTTCGTCAAGCGCGAGACCGATCATGTGGCCGGCCTGCAGGGCCTGTCGGGTGATCCATCGCCGGTGACCGGCTACGGCGTCTACATGGGGATGAAGGCGGCGGCCAGGCACCGGTGGGGGAAGGACAGCCTGGCCGGGAAGACCATCGCCGTCCAGGGGGCAGGGAAGGTGGCCTGGTACCTCTGCCAGCATCTCAAGCAGGAGGGGGCCAAGCTGATCGTCACCGACATCGACGAGGCCAAGGTGAAGCGGCTGGTCGAGGAGACCGGCGCCGCCGCGGTCGCCCCCGAGGCGATCTACGATCAGAAGGCCGACATCTACGCCCCCTGCGCCCTCGGCGCCACGATCAACGACGACACCCTGAAGCGCCTCAAGGTCGAGATCATCGCCGGCGGGGCCAACAACCAGCTCGCCGAGGAGCGCCACGGGAACGAGCTGGAGGCCAGGGGACTGCTCTACGCCCCCGACTTCGTCATCAACGCGGGCGGGCTGATCAACGTCTACCGGGAGATCGCCGGCTGGAGTGAGGAGCGCGCCAAGCGGAAGGCCCAGGAGATCTACGACACCATCCTCCGCGTCTTTGCCATCGCCGGCCGCGACCGGATCCCCACCTACGAGGCGGCCGATCGCCTCGCCGAGGAGCGGATCGATGCGGCGGGGCGGCTGAGCCGGATGTTCATCGGAAGTCGTGAGTCATGAGCCGCGAGTCGTCAGGGTTGACGGAGACCATTCCGATCGGCGCCGACCACGCCGGCTTCGCCCTCAAGGAGCGGTTGAAGGCGGAGCTGGAGCAGCTGGGCTATGGCGTCGAGGACGTCGGCGCCAGTTCGGACGCCTCGGTCGACTATCCCGACTTCGCCCACCAGGTGGCGGACCGGGTGGAGCATGGCCGGGCGCGCCGCGGGGTCCTGATGTGCGGGACGGGTCTCGGGATGTCCTACGCCGCCAACCGCCACCATGGGGTGCGTGCGGCCGTGGCCTGGACGCCCGAGATCGCGAAACTGGCGCGTGAGCACAACGACGCCAACGTCCTGGTCCTGCCGGCGCGGTTCCTGACCGAAGAGCAGGGCATTGAAATCCTCCGGACCTGGCTGGCGACGTCCTTCGAGGGCGGCCGTCACCAGCGCCGGATCGACAAGATCGAAACGGAGCAGCCATGACGCTCGTGCACGACGCCTCCCTGCGTGATGCCGATCCGGTTCTTGCCGCGCTGGCGGACCGCGAGCTCGACCGCCAGCGGCACGGCCTGGAGCTGATCGCCAGCGAGAACTTCGCCTCCCGCGCGGTGCTCGAGGCGATGGCGACGACGCTCAACAACAAGTACGCCGAGGGCTATCCCGGGAAGCGCTACTACGGAGGCTGCGAGGTGGTGGACGAGGTCGAACGCCTCGCCATCGCCCGGGTCAAGGCGCTGTTCGGCGCCGAGCACGCCAACGTCCAGTCGCACTCCGGGGCCCAGGCGAATTTCGCCGCGTTCATGGCCGTCCTGCCGCCGGGGGGGACGCTCCTGGCGATGTCGCTGCCCCACGGCGGCCACCTCTCCCATGGCTCAGCCGTCAACCACAGCGGCGTCATCTGGCGGGCGGTGCACTACGGCGTCCGGGACGACACCGGCTTGATCGACTACGATCAGGTGCGGCACATCGCGCAGCGCGAGCGCCCGGGGCTGATCGTGTGCGGGGGCAGCGCCTACGCCCGGATCGTCGACTTCGCCGCGTTCCGCGCGATCGCCGACGAGGTGGGTGCCATCCTGCTGGTGGACATGGCGCACTTCGCCGGCCTGGTGGCCGGGGGCGCCTATCCGTCGCCGGTGCCCCACGCCCAGGTGGTCACCTCGACCACCCACAAGACCCTGCGCGGGCCGCGCGGCGGGATCATCCTCTGCGTCGAGTCGCTCGCCAAGGCGGTGGACAAGTCGGTCTTCCCCGGGCACCAGGGCGGCCCGCTCGAGCACGTCATCGCCGCCAAGGCGGTGGCCTTCGGCGAGGCGGCCACCGACGACTTCAAGGCCTACGCGCACCGCGTGGTGGCGAACGCCAGGGCGCTCGCCGACGGCCTCATGAGCCGGGGCATCAACATCGTGTCGGGCGGCACCGACAGCCACCTGATGCTGGTGGACCTTCGCTCCCGGAACGTCACCGGCAAGGACGCCGAGGCGATCCTCGGGCGGGCCGGCATCACGGTGAACAAGAACACCATTCCGGGGGACCCACAGTCACCGTTCGTGACCAGCGGGATCCGGCTGGGGACGCCTGCGCTCACCACCCGCGGCATGGGGACGGCCGAGATGACCACGATCGCGGCGATGATCGACCGGGCTCTCAGCACGCCGGACGACGCGACCCTGGCCGCGGTCCGGAGGGAAGTGGTGGCGCTCGCGGAGGGCTTCCCGCTCTATCCCGGGAACCTGGCGGGGGCAGGCGCCGCCTGACCATGGTCCGGCTGGCCGACGAGCTCCTCGAGCGGATTCGCGCCCGGGAGGCCCGCTACGACGAGCAGGCGTACCTGTTCGTCCTGGCCAGCATCGAGTACATCCAGGTACGCCTGCCCGCCCGGCGGCACGTTACCGGGCAGGAGTTGGCCCACGCGGTGCGCGAATTCTCGCTCGACCAGTTCGGGCTGATGGCGCCGGAGGTGCTGCGCCACTGGGGCATCGAGGAGACGCTGGACATCGGCCGGATCGTCTTCACCCTCGTCGACGTGGGCCTCCTGGTGACCCAGCCCGGCGATCGGCTCGAGGACTTCGAGGGCACCTGGGACTTCGCCACCGCGTTCGACCGGTGGTCCTATCCGTGGCGCGGGGTCCGCCCCGAGCCCGGGAGCGGCATGGCCTGAGGGCCGGCCCGGAGGGCGCCCA
>DASWBQ010000332.1:0-2306 GCA_036390535.1 Gemmatimonadales bacterium
AACGGGAAACAGGAAACAGGAAGCACCGCTGGAGACCCTGCCTGTTCCCTGTTCCCTGTTTCCTGTCTACTGCGCCAACCCCTTCACTCTGGCCAGGATCGCAGCCAGCCCCTGCACCCGCATCATCCCCAGCGTCTCCACCAGCCGCAGCCGCTCCAGCAGGTCGTCCGGCACTTCGGTGACCTCGGCCGGGGTCGCTCCCTCGAGCGTCCGGAGCAGCAGGGAGACGTAGCCCCGCACCGTGGGCGACTCGCGCGGCACCTCCGCGTAGAAGTGCAGCGCCTCCCCCTCGCGCTCTGCCCAGAGGTAGACCGGGGTCTGGCACTCCGGGACCCGAGCCGCGCCCGCCGCGAGTTCCGCCTGGTACCGCTCCGGCAGCGGGGGCAGTTTCTTGGAGTAGTCCAGCAGCGCCTCGAGCCGGGTGTTCCGGTCGGCGCCCTGGAACCGGCTGATCAGGCGGTCGAATCGCATGACCCAAAATACCCTCCCCGCTCCCGGTCCCCTCGTCTCGACGGACTGGCTTGCCAGGTACCTCGGCCATCCCCGCCTCGTCGTCGTGGACGCCTCCTGGTACCTCCCCACGGCCGGCCGCAATGCCCGGGAGGAGTACTTGAAGGGCCATATCCCCGGCGCCCTCTGGTTCGACATCGACGCGCTCAGCGATGCCTCGGATCCCCTCCCCCACATGCTCCTCCCGGCGGCGCGGTTGGCGGAAGAGCTCGGGAACCTGGGGATCGGGGACGACGACCTGGTCGTGGCCTATGACGGCTCGGGCGCGAACCTCAGTGCGGCCCGCGTCTGGTGGATGCTGCGCCATGCCGGCCATCCGGGCGCTGCGGTCCTCGACGGCGGGCTGGGCAAGTGGAACGCGGAGCGGCGTCCGCTGGTCGTGGGCGAAGAGCGCCGCCCGCCCGCGGCCTTTGCGCTTCGCCCCCGGCGTGAATGGGTGCTCGACCGGGAGGCCGTTCGCGCCGGCCTGACCACCGGGAAGATCCAGCTGGTCGATGCCCGGATCCGGGAGCGGTACCAGGGGACCCAGCCCGAGCCGAGGCCCGGGGTGCGGAGCGGGCACATTCCCGGGGCGAAGAACGTCCCCTATCCCGATCTCGTCGCGGCGGACGGCAGCCTGCTGCCACCGAGGGAACTCGCGGCCCGCTTCGCCGAGGCGGGTGTGGATGCCACGCGTCCGGTCGCGGCCTACTGCGGCTCGGGCGTCTCCGCCTGCGCGGTGCTCCTGGCGCTGGAGGCGATGGGACGGCCCGGTGAGCTTCTCTACGACGCGTCGTGGACGGAGTGGGGCGGCGACCGGGAGTTGCCAATTGAGGTGGAGTAGGACGGGAAGGACGGAAAGGGCGGGAGGGGGTTGTCAGCCTGAGCGAAGCGAAGGCGGGTGACTGAGTTCAGGTGCCTTCGCTTCGCTCAGGCTGACGGCCCGACCCGCCGCGCCGGTCCCGCTCCCTGTCCCCTGGTCCCTGTTCCCTGTTCACTGCTCACTCCCCCCGCACACCCGCAACGCCCGCCTCGGCCACGCGTGATACGGCAGCAGTCGCACCGCCGCCCGCGCGTGGGGCAGGCGGGCCGTGCAGGAACCCCGCGTCGCCAGCGTCAGGTGGAGCCGATGATTGCCCGGATCCCACTGCACCGCCCGGGCCAGCACGGCGCGGTCCCGTGAGCGTCCCGCGATCCCGAGCGCGGTGACGCCGGCCGCCGACTGGGCCGCCACCGCCAGCCCGAGCGCAACCAGGCCCGCCTTGCCGAGCCGCAGGCGGGCTGGCGGTAGCGCCCGCTCCATCACCGCACCCGTTCCGGGCAGGAGCGCGCCCAGCGCCGCGAAGCCGAACAGCGTGGGCGCCGCGGCGAGCAGCACCGCGTCGAACAACCCGGTGACCACCACCGCCACGAGCACGGCCAGCAGGGCGATCGCCGGCCCTTCCCGCTCGGGCTCGCTGAGCCGGCGCACTGCGGTCAGGCCGGCTGCCAGCCCCGCGGCCAGCAGCAGCAGCACCCCGACGGCGCCGCGCTCCGCCAGGAACGCCACCCAGTCACTGCTCGGCCAGGGGTTGGTCGGGATCGGGTCGGCGCCGGCGAAGGACGGATCGCCCGGGGTCGTCACCCGAGGGTAGTGCACCATCCAGTTTCCCGGCCCCGTCCCGAAGACCGGATCCATACCGGCCAGCCGGAGCGTGTTCTGGTACTGAATCAGCCTCCCGCGGCCCGACCCGTCCTGGTAGTTCACGATGCCGCGGAGGGACTCGCCGTACGGGTTTTCGGAGCGCCACGACAGGCGGTTCGGCAGCAGCAGCGCC
>DASWBQ010000333.1:0-4679 GCA_036390535.1 Gemmatimonadales bacterium
ACGAAGGAGAAGACGATGGCCGGCCCGGCGTATTGTGCCGCCGCCGACCCGGTGAGGACGAAGATGCCGGCGCCGATGATGGCGCCGATGCCGAGCAGCACCAGGTTGGTGGCGGTCAGGGCCCGCCGCAGCCCGTGCTCGCCCTCCTCCGGCATCAGGTCAGCGATCGACTTGCGGCGCGTCAGGTCCATGGAGGCTCCCGGTGGGTGGGCGGTGTGCTCGGGTCGCAACTCACGGGATGCTCCCCGGCGGCGGCAGCGGCTCGTGCTCCGGCGGCGTGGACATCAGCTTCCGGAAGGACCAGAGCGTCAGGCCCAGCACGAACGTCCAGGCGGCGATCATGAACAGCAGCGCGCTCGTCCTCATACGGCCCCCTTCCGGCCCTTCCGGGCCCAGGCGTAGCGGATCAGGAAGATCTGGAAGACCAGGATCCCGAGCATGACCAGCCGGGACGCCGTCCGGATGCCCTTCTGCTCCTCCGGGATCCCCTCCAGCATCAGCTTCGGGATCGCCTCGATGTACGTCCACCAGACCATCATCACGATCAGGAACACCGGGGTGACGTACGTCAGGATGAACTTGAAGAACCGGGGAATCCGGATGGCGGCGCCCTCGTGCAGCTCCTTCCAGGCGTTGTCCGGCCCGAAGATCCAGACGAAGATGACCGTCTCGACCAGCGCCAGGATCACCAGGCCGAAGGTCCCGGCCCAGTAGTCCCACTCGTCCAGGAACCCGCCGGCGTTGTAGATCACGTGGAAGAGCCCGAGCCCCGCGGCCACCACGAACAGCACCTGCAGGGTCTTCTTGGTGCTCCAGCCCAGGTTCTCCTCGACGAACGCCTTGACCGGCGTCAGCATCGAGACGCTCGACGTGATCCCGGCGAAGAACAGCAGGCCGAACCACATGATTCCCGCGACGGCCGTCATGATCGCGCCGCCCGGCAGCTGGTTGAACACCAGCGGCATCGCGATGAAGCCGAGGTCGAAGCTCCCGCCCTTGGCGATCGCCACCGCGCCGGTCACGCCGAAGAAGGTCACCACCGCCGGGATCGCCAGCGACCCGCCGAGCACCACTTCGGCCGTCTCGTTGGTGGCCGCCGTCGCGATGCCGGACAGCGCGATGTCGTCCTTCTTGGAGAGGTACGAGGCGTAGGCCTGGAGCGACCCCATCCCGACCGAAAGGGTGAAGAAGATCTGCCCCGTCGCCGCCAGCCAGACGCTCGGTTTCGACAGGGCCGCCCAGTCCGGGGTGTACATGAAGTTGAGGCCGTCGGTCGGGCCGCACATCCCCGCGGCGGCGCACCCGGCCGCGTCCGCCACCGGCTGGGCGTCGAGCGTCAGCACCCGGACGACCAGGATCGCGGCGAAGACGAACAGTACCGGCATCCCGATCTTGGCCAGCTTCTCGATGCCGCCGGTCAGCCCCTTGCTGACGACCCAGAAGTTCACGGCTAGGGTGAAGAAGTAGAAGAAGAACGGCACCCAGGGAGCGTGGGTGGACGCGTCACCGAGGTCCTGGTAGGACGCCAGGAAGGCGCGCATCCCGTCCTGGTCGAGCCCGCGCATCGAGCCCACGGCCGAGAACACGGTCCACGCCAGCGTCTGGGACTCGAGGTAGCAGTAGTAGACCATCACCACGAACGGCATGAACAGGCCGAGCACCCCCAGGTACTTCGACACCGGGTGCTTCCAGAGGGCGTCGAACATCCCCGGCGTCGAGCCCTGGCCGTGCTGGCCCCCGTAACGGCCCACGCCCCACTCGATCCACATCAGCGGGATGCCCACCAGGATCAGGGCGATGAAGTAGGGCACCATGAAGGTGCCCCCGCCGTTCTCCACGGCCTGCCGCGGGAAGCGCAGGAAGTTCCCCAGGCCGACGGCGTTCCCGGCCATGGCCAGAATCAGGCCGATGCGGGATCCCCACTGGGCCCGCGCTGCGGTGTCCGTCAATCCAGCCTCCTGGATGCAAAGTTGGATGCCAACTCAGAGAGCCGGTTCGCTCGCCTTTCTGCTCTCTACTCTCTACTCTCTACTCTCAATCACCCCACGGAATAGTTCGGCGCTTCCCTCGTGATCACCACGTCGTGCGGGTGCGACTCGCGCAGCCCCGCCGCCGTGATCTGGAGGAACTCGGTGTCACTGGCGAGCTCCGCCAGGGTCTGCACCCCGCAGTACCCCATCCCGCTTCGGAGCCCACCCACCATCTGGAAGAGGACGTCACCCACCGGCCCGCGGTAGGGCACCCGGCCTTCGATCCCCTCGGGGACCAGCTTCGCGGGCGAGACCTCGCCCTCCTGGAAGTAGCGGTCCGCCGACCCCTCCTGCATCGCCGAAAGACTCCCCATCCCCCGGATCGTCTTGAAGCGCCGGCCCTCGGCCAGGATCGCCTCGCCGGGGCTCTCCTCGGTGCCCGCCAGCATTGACCCCATCATCACGCTCGATGCCCCGGCCGCCAGCGCCTTCACCACGTCGCCCGAGTACTTGATCCCTCCATCGGCGATGATCGGCACGCCGCCGGCCCCCCCGACCGCGTCGAGGATCGCGGTGACCTGCGGAACCCCGATCCCGGCCACCACCCGGGTGGTGCAGATGCTCCCCGGCCCGATCCCCACCTTGATGCCGTCCACGCCGCGGCGCACCAGTTCGCGCGCCCCCGCCTCGGTGGCGATGTTGCCGCCCACCAGCTGGGCGTCCGGGAAGGTCTCCCGCAGCTCCCCGATGGTCTGGAGCACCCCTTCGCTGTGTCCATGGGCCGAGTCCACCACGATCACGTCGCAACCGGCCGTCAGCAGCGCCCGCGCCCGGGTGATCGCCTCCGGCCCCGAACCCACGGCCGCCGCCACCAGGAGCCGGCCGTGCGGATCCTTGTTGGCCAGGGGGAATTGCTGCCGCTTGTAGATGTCCTTCACCGTGATCAGCCCGCGCAGCACCCCCTGCGCGTCCACCACCGGCAGCTTCTCGATCCGGTGCTTCGCCAGGATCCGCTCCGCCTCCTCGAGCGTGGTCCCTACCGGCGCGGTCACCAGCCGGTCCTTGGTCATCGCCTGCGAAATCACCTGGTCGAGATTCCGCTCGAACTGGAGGTCGCGGTTGGTCACGATGCCGATCAGCCTGCCCTGGCCGTCCACGATCGGCACTCCCGAGATCCGGAATCGCTTCATCAGCGACGCCGCTTCCCGCAGCGGGCGGTCCGGGCCGAGCGTGATCGGGTTCATGATCATCCCGCTCTCGCTCCGCTTGACCCGGTCCACCTCCGCCGCCTGCCGGTCGATCGGCATGTTCCTGTGGATCACCCCGATCCCGCCGGCCCGCGCCATCGCGATCGCCATCTCGGCCTCGGTGACCGTGTCCATGGCGGCGGAGATCAGCGGAATGTTGAGCGGGATGGTGCGGGTGAACCGGCTGGCGACCGAGACCTCACGGGGATGGACGGTCGCATGGCGGGGAACCAGCAGGACGTCGTCGAAGGTCAGTCCCGGCATCGGACGAATCGATTTCATGGGAGGCACCGCGCACATGGCCGTCCGCGCGGCCTATCACGCCGTGACCGTAGGGACGGCCTGCTACGCCGTGACCGGTGGGGCGGCCTATCAGGCCGCCCGCGCAGCCGTGACCGTAGGGGCGGCCTATCAGGCCGCCCGGCGGCCAGCTTCATCAGATTGTCGGAAAAGAGGTTGCGGAGCGGCAACATCCCGAAATCTTACGGGGGTCGCCCGGCGGGGGCAAGCCGAGAGGCCGGACGGTCAGGGAGTGGACGACTTGGGTTCCGCTCTCGGCTCTCCAGTCTCGGCTTTCTCCACCTCCCGGGGAGGCGTCGCCACCCTGACCGCCTCGTCCACCGCCGCGCTCGCTGCTGCCGCCACCCCCTTCATCACCTTCGAGGCGCTCTCGGCGATCCCCATCGTCCCGCTGATCACCCGGATCGGCACCCCCGCGGCTCGCATCGTGTCCTCTGCGGTCTCGGTCAGCTTCGAGAAGAAGCCGGAGCCCGCGGCCCGCGCGGCGTACTTGCTCTCGAGGAACTCCACGTAGTCCAGGATCTGGTAGCCGCGCTCGTCGGGAAGCGACTCGAGCCGGCGCAGGATCCGCTGCTGCAATGCCTCGTTCATGGTGTCCTCCGTAGCTCGATCACCGGCGTCGGCAGGTAGCGCGTCCGGGCCGACCGGATGGTGCCATTGGCGGTGAACTCATCCAGGGGACTCATCTCCCGGAACCGCCCGGCCTGCTCCCGCGTCACCGCCACATAGACGAACCCGGCCTCGGGAAGCGGCCCTCGGGCCAGCACATAGGGTTCCCCGGGGGCGAGCTCGGGCCGGAGTTCATCCGCGATCTGGAGGGCGATGTACTGCAGCCGCCAGACCACCCCCTGTCCCACGTACTTGTCGGGCTCGGTCCGTAGCTGCTCCAGCGTCACCCCGGCCGAGTCGACCGCCGGACGGACGTCCTCCTTACGGACCCACCCCTCCGTCCGGATTCGCACCCAATCCCCCGACCGGGCCGTGACCTGCGCCGGCAGAGCGGCGGCGAACGAACCCACCGATGCCCCTCCGGGCCCCGCCGCCACCGTCGCCCCCTTCCGCAGGATCACGTGCGGCAGCGTGTCGGCTGGCGGCGGGGGAGGAGCGGTGGCCGGTGTGGCTGTTGGGACCGTTGCCGCACTCTCCGCCCTCCGCTTCTCCG
>DASWBQ010000334.1:0-1716 GCA_036390535.1 Gemmatimonadales bacterium
CGGGATGACCAGCACGTGGACCGGCGCCTGCGGGTTGAGGTCATGGAAGGCCACCGCGTGTTCCGAGCGGTCGGCGATGCGTGTCGGGATCTCATCCGTGGCGATCCGGCAGAAGATGCAGTCGTTCATCGTTTCCTTCCCCCTGGTCGCAGGACACCGGCCACCAGCGCCGCGGCGATCGCCGCCGTCTCGAAGCGCAGGACGTGTGGCCCCAGCCGGACAGGAAGGTATCCGGCGCCGAGCAGTTGCCGCCGTTCCCCATCGGCGAAACCCCCTTCCGGGCCCACCGCCACGAGCAGTGCCGAATCCGAAGGGCCCGGTCCCGGGAACTCGCCCGCCATGTCCGCGAGCCACCGGGCCCCATCTGCCGGCCGCTGGCAGAGCCCTGCCACCGTCGTGGGGTCGTGGATGGCGGGGGCCCAGGCCGATCCGGACTGCTTGATCGCCTCCAGCGCCCTGCGCCGGAGGCGGTCGAGGTGCTCGACGCGAAGGCGGCTCGCTACGCCCGCCGTCCGCTCCGTCTCAAGAGGGATCAGGTCGGTCACGCCCACCTCGGCCGCCTTCTCCGCCAACCAGCCCCACCGGTCCTTGTCCCCGGTCCCGACCGCCAGCACCAGCGGCGCCGGGCGCGCCACCTGATCGATGGTGTCCACAGTCACGCCCTCTGGGGAGACCACATCCCCTTCGGCCACCATCCCGTGCCCGTCGACGAGCCGCACCCGCTCACCGGCACGGCAGCGGCGCACCTTGAGGTGATGCGACTCCGAGGCGGGCAGCGCGATCTCGGCACCGGACCGGAGCGAACCTGGGCCCACCAGCAGTGTGATCACGTCCGGGTCGCTACGATCGCCCACCAACCCTCGTCCACCAGCTCGGCCCCGGCCAGGAAGCCCTCCGCCGCGAGCACCGGCCGGAAGAGGTCAGCCTCCGGCGTTTCCATCCCGGAGAAGATGGCCAGCCCTCCCGGCCGCAGCGCGGCGCGGATGGCCGGGAGCAACTGGATGTTCGGCCCGCGGAGGATGTTGGAGACGACCAGATCGGCCGGACCGGCGAGGGGCGCGAGCTCCAGGGCGTCCCCCTCGAGGAACCGGACCTGATCGGCCACGCGGTTTCTCTCGGCATTCCGCTCGGCCACCGGGATGGCCTCCGCGTCCACCTCGATCCCGAGGGCACCCCGGGCCCCCAGCCGGACGGCGGCGATGGCGAGGATGCCGCTGCCCGAGCCGAGGTCGAGCACGAAATCACCGGGACGGAGGGCCCGATCCAGCAGCGCGAGGGCGGCGCGGGTGGAGCCATGCTCCCCGCTGCCAAAGGCCATCTCCGGATCGATCAGCACGTGAGGCGTTCCTTCCGGAACCGGCAACCAGCTCGGCACCAAGGCCAAGCGGCCGACCCGCCTCACGCCGATGCCGTCGCGCCAGCGGACGGTCCAGTCCACCGCCTCCATCTCCCGGAGTGCGACGCCGACCCGCGGACCAAAGGTGGCGCTGACGTCCCGGGCCATCTCGCTGGCGGCGGCCGCGGCGGGGACAAAACCGACGATGGTGCCGTCGGCGCGCTCCTCGACCGCGTGACCGGTACGGGCCACCAGCCACGCCGCCGTCGCGTCGCGGTCCGCCTCGCCGACCGTGAGATCGACGGCCCACCAGGTCATGCGCCCAGCGCTTCCTTGATCCGGCTCCAGAAACTCCCCCCGCGGCCCGGCGGGTCGCCCTC
>DASWBQ010000335.1:0-6309 GCA_036390535.1 Gemmatimonadales bacterium
GGAATGCGGCACCGAGGCCATCCAACCTGAGGCGCGGGCGCCACAGCCCGCTCAGAGCCCCCGGTGCATGCTAGTCGCGCTCGAGGGGCATGCCCCGGTGAATTCCGGTGAATCCTGGATCGACGCCGGCACCTGGGCCCGGTCCACGCACCGGAACCCGAACTTCGGGAAATAGTCCGCCGCCGTCGTCGTCAGGAGGTAGATGTCCCGGGCGCCGGCCGACCGCGCGGTCTCGAGCGCGGCCTCGACCACCAGACGACCGACGCCGCTGCCCCGCCACGTCGGCTCCACCACCGTTGACCGGAGCAGCGCGGCATCACCGTGCAGTTCCAGTCCCGCGGCGGCAATCACTCCGGCACGCCCCGTCTCCGCCACCGTGAAGTGCCCGAGATCCTCCGGCACGCCGTCGAGCGGCAGCCGCTCGGCGAGCAGGAGGCGCTCGACCCGGGGGCGGTCCGCCGCCACCGCCGGCCGAAGCGTGACACACGCCTCGGGGTCGGGCTTGCGGGCCCGGATGAAGGCGGCGGCGAACTTCCCGTCCACCTGCTCGGCCAACCCAGCGATGTTCACCTGCATCGCCTCGAGTTCGGCCCGCACCGCCTCGACGGTGTAGACCCTGGTCGGTTCGACGTCGGCCCCCGCGAACCCCGCCTCGGTAAGCCAACGCTTGAACTCGGACGCTTCGGGTGCGCCGGCGATACATCCCATCCAGAGCTCGGCGTTCCGTCGGATTTCCTGAGGGACGTCTCCGAGCACCACGATGTCCGATACCGCGAAGCGACCGCCCGGCTTGAGCACCCGGTACGCCTCGCGCAGCACCTGCGCCTTGTCGGGCGCCAGGTTCACGACGCAATTGGAGATGATCACGTCGACGGAAGCGTCGGGGAGCGGGATGTGCTCGATGTCACCCTTCAGGAACTCGACGTTGGCCGCACCTGCCTTCCTGGCATTCTCCCGCGCGAGTGCCAGCATCTCGTCGGTCATGTCGAGGCCGTACACCCTCCCCGAGGGGCCGACCCGGCGCGCCGAGAGCAGCACGTCGATGCCGCCGCCGGAGCCCAGGTCGAGCACCGTCTCGCCGGGACGAAGCTCGATCAGCGCCGTCGGGTTCCCGCACCCGAGCGAGGCCTGGACCGCCTCGGCAGGGATCTGCCCCGTCTCGGCGTCGCCATAGAGGTTGCCGGTGATCGGGTTCTCGCACGAGGCAGAGGGCCCACAACACCCGCCACCCGAGAGGACGGTCAGGGCGGTGGCGCCGTACCGCTCCCGCACGGCGGCCTTCAATGACTCGGGATTCGCGATGGGCAGTTCCATGGGTTCAGCTCCTGTTTCCCGTTTCCTGTTCCCTGTTCCCTGTCCCCTTCGCAGGGTTGGGCCTCACGCAGCACACCGCCTCTCCCGGCTCGCACCAGGTGCGATACCGGGCAAGCGCGCCCTCCATCGCTTCCAGGACCTCCGGCCGCAGGGCGTAGTAGCTCCACCTTCCGGCCCGGCGGTCGGTCACGAGGCCAGCCTCTTTCAGGGTCCGGAGGTGGAAGGAGAGGCGGGACTGCTGGGCCTCCAGGGCCCCCGTCAGGTCGCAGACGCAATGCTCGCCCGAGCGGAGCATCTCCAGAATCCGGAGCCGGGTCTCGTCCGAGAGCGCATGAAAGAGGCGGGACAGCTGCCCGAGCGATGGGGTGAACGCGGTTTCCATGCAGATCAATATATCTAGTTTTGTTGATATGTCAAGCCGAAGAAAAGGGGCGCTGGGCGCCCCCCTCCTCACACCTCACTTCTTGCTCACGGCTGGCTGTCCGCCCTGACCTTGATGTTCGCCCCGCCGGATCCCGCCTGGATCCGGACGACCTCCTTGCCGCTCTCGTTCCGGACGCGGAGGTAGGCCCCGTTGCTGTCGGCCTGCAACTGGACGACCTTGCGCCCCTGCCCGTCGGTGACCTGCAGGCTGGTCCCGTTGCCGTCGGAGATCAGGCTGAAGTTGCCGTCCTGGTGGGCGGTGTGCCGAAAGACCTTCTCGGCCACCTCCCGCCGAACCACGATCGGACGGGTCAGTCCACCCGGCTCCAGCGTGACCTCACCGATCCTCACCAGGTCCGCAGCCTCGGGGCCGTCGGCGGGGACGCACGAGAAGAAGCCGCCGCCGGTGTTGTCGCCGTCCACCTGGAGCAGACACCCGGCCAGCCATTCCCTGTCGGTCCCCTCCTTCATCGAGGCGACCACGTGGAGCGTCCGGGCCCCGACGGGATCCTTGCTCACCTCGATCGTCTTGATTTGGCCGACCTTGTTCATGTCGACATGGAAGGGAAGCATCGCGAGCGGTACCGGCACCCGGCCGCCATGCTCGATGGCGTTCGCCACCTGCGCCTTCACCTGTCGGCCCAGGGTGATGAACATCATCCCGACGCCGAACACCAGCCCGGCACCCAACCCGATCTTCACCCACATATTGCGCATCGCGACCTCCCTGTAGCGGACCTGAGAGGTCAGACGCTCCGTCCAGCCAAATGGTTTCAGGACGCGGGTTTCAGGGCTGGAACGGCCGCTCAAGAGTGCTATCCGCCCAGCGAGTTGACCTGGCCGATGAACAACACGGTCCCGCTCAGCCGCTCCCGGATCAGGAACAGGAACGGACGATCCACCGTGAAGGTCGCGGGAACCGATGTCACCCCGACCCCGACCGCCGTCGCGGCCGCCGCTTCGGTCCCTTCCTCGTTGACATCGATGAAGGCCTTCTGCAGCACGCGCGTCAGGAACAGCCGCTCGGGCCGGACGTCCGCGATGCCGTAGAAGTCGGCACGGCCCGGGTCGAAGGCGATCCCCATCCCGAGAGCCCTGAGGTCCTCGGTCAGCGTTCGGGTGTGGTCGAACCGGAACCTGGGCAGGACCAGGCCGAGCCGCTCCTCGCGCAGGCCGGCCGTGAGGTTGCGCCACGTCTCCCCGTCGAGCGCGGCAAGGACCGCGGAGGGGGTACTCCCCGGCGAGGGCAGGAGCACCGTCATCGAGAAGGCGCCGTTGCCGTACCGGAGGTCCGCTGCCTCGAAGCCCTCGCCGGCCAGGTACAGCAGTGGTCCGGGATCCCGGTTCATCGTCGCGACGGAACGCACGACGCCGTCGGCGCCTCGGAAGGGGAGGGGCCGGGTGAGCGACCGGTCGAAGGCGTCCCGCCACTTCCCCTTGAAGTGAATGGCGTTGACCAGGAGCGCCACTTCCTCAGGGTTGATGCCGCTGAGCAGCTTCGGGATCCGTCCCCTGGTCTTGTCGCTCACCCAGCCGTTAATCACCTCCAGTGTCGCCGGGTCGGTGAACGGCACGGCACGCGCCTCGGCCTCGAACCAGGTCTTCGCTGCCTGGACGAAACTCGGCAGGATCGGGAAGCCGGCGTTGCTCCAGACCGAATTGGCCACCGTGACCGAGGTGGCCGGGTCGAGCGTGGTGAGGAGCGCGATCAGGTCCCGGTAGCCGGCGTTGATCTCTGCCAACGAGGCCGCGCCGAACCCGAGCGTGGCGCGCATCGCCTCGAAGGTCTCCCCGTTCGCCCCGTTCATCGCCATACCGAGCGCCATGGAGGCGCTCAGGGGCGAGAGGAAGGCATTGCTGTCCGGCGGGAGCGCCCGGGTCGCCTCGCGGAAGAGCGAGAAGGTGAAGGCGTTGCCGGCATCGATCAACCGCGACTCGGCCGGGCTGAGAGGCCGGGGCAGATCGTCGAGGAGGGGGGCCGGCCCGGTCGGTTCGCCGCTGCAGGCCGCCAGGGCGAGGAGGCAGGTGATGGTCAGGCGGGTGGTGAGCATGGTCGCTTCCTCAGGCACTACTGGGGACGAGGAGCAAGCGCCATTCCGCACCCGGGCGGGCTACGATGCGGCGGCGCCGAGACCCGCGGCCCGGCCGGTCACCCAGGCCCAGCAGAAGTTGTAGCCACCGATTGGACCGAACCCGTCGAGGAGTTCCCCGCAGAGAAACAGACCCGGCGCCTTCCGGCTTGCCAGGGTTCGGGGGTCCACCTCGGCGAGGCTCACGCCACCCCCGGTGACCTCCGCCTTCCGGTAGCCCTCGTCTCCGGTCCAGGGAAGGGCGAAGTTGGTCAGGGCGGCCACTAGCGCGCGGCGCTCCTCGCGGCGGACCTGGGCTATCGGGCGGTCCCCGGCGACCCCGGCCTCCCCGACCAGCCGGGTCCCCAGCCGCTCCGGCAGCGCCCGCCGGACGGCGCCCAGCACGGTCCGGGCCCCGGTGCCGCGCAGCCGCTCGTCCCAGGCTTCTGCATCCGCGGCCGTCCACTGCACCGTCAGCTGCGCAGCGCGCCCTGCCATCCGGGCCCGGACCAGCACGTGGGAGACATCGAGGACCGCCGGCCCGCTGTAGCCCCGGTGGGTAAACAGGAACCCGCCGGTGGCGGTTGCCCGCCGGACGGCGTCCCGCGCGGTGACCGTCGCCGTCAGCGAGACGCCGCTCAGATCGGCGAAGACCGGCGGATCACAGGTGACCGGCGTCAGCGCGGGATAGGTCGGGTGGATGGTGTGGCCGAGCCCGGACAGGATGGACAGGCCGCGGCCGTCACTTCCGGTCGTGGGCACCGAGAGCCCACCGGTGGCCACGATCACCGCGTCGGCCTCGACCGGTGCCGCGCCCTCCAGGATCACCCGCCAGGAGCCACGGCCCGCGACCAGCCCTGTCACCAGCGAGTTGGGAACCACCCGCGCGCCCTGCCGTGCCGCGAGGGCCAGCAGCCCGTCCCGGACGTCCCGGGCACGATCGGAGCGCGGGAACAGCTTCCCCGACCCGGCCTCCTCGACCAGGGGCAGTCCCAGGTCCCGCTCGAAGAAGGCGATCTGCCCGGCGAGCGGCCAGGAGCGGAGGATCTTCCGGAGGGTGTGGGGAGACGAGTCGGTGACGAACCGGGTCTCGTCGAGCCGCGCCGGGAGGATGTTACAGCGCCCGCCGCCGCTGATCAGGATCTTCCGGCCGCCATCGCGGGTGCGTTCCAGGAGGAGGACGTCGGCGCCGGCACCGGCCGCGACAATGGCGGCCATCGTCCCCGCCGCGCCGGCCCCGATCACCACAACACGCTTCGCCATGGGGCGGAATCTAGGGACGGCGGGGCGGAGGTGGACGAGACGCCAGAGGGGCGGCCGGGAGCCCCCAGCCGCCCCTCCGCGCCTCCGTCCCCTCGCCTACTGTTGCACCGCGTTCACCATGTCGAAGATCGGGAGGTACATCGCCACCACCATGCCGCCGACCACCACGCCCAGGACCACGATCATGATCGGTTCCATCAGCGAGAGGAGGGCGCTGACCGCCACGTCCACTTCTTCGTCGTAGAAGTCCGCGATCTTGGACAGCATCTCGTCGAGGCCGCCGGTCTGCTCGCCCACCGACACCATCGAGATCACCATCGGCGGGAAGACCTTGGACTCGGCCAGCGGGCCGGCGATGGTCTCGCCGCCGGCGATGCTCGCGCGCGACTGCATGATCGCGTCCTGGATCACGCGGTTGCCCGCCGTCTTGGCCGTGATCTCGAGGCCGTCGAGGATGCTCACGCCCGAGGAGATCAGGGTGCCGAGGGTCCGGGTGAACCGGGACACGGCTGATTTCCGGAGCACGTCGCCGAGCACCGGGGCGTTGAGCAGCGCGCCATCGATCTGCCGGCGCCCCGACGGGGTCGCGTAGTACTGCCGCACTGCGAAGACGACTCCCACGGCCACCAGGATGATCATCCACCACCAGTTGGTCAGGAAGCTCGACGCCCCGATCACCACCCGCGTCGGCAGTGGCAGCTCCATGTTCACCGACGCGAACATCGACTGGAAGGTCGGGATCACGAAGATCAGCAGGATGGCGATGGCGGCGACCGCGACCGACATGATCACGCCCGGGTAGACCATCGCGCCCTTCACCTTGCGGACCAGGGCGTCGTTCTTCTCCAGGAAGGTGGCCAGCCGGAGCAGGATCGTGTCGAGAATGCCGCCCGCCTCGCCGGCCGCGACCATGTTGACGTACAGGTCCGTGAACGCCTTGGGGTGCTTCCGCATCGCGTCGGCGAGGGTATTGCCGGCCTCGACGTCGTAGACCACCTGGCGGGTCACGCCCTTGAGGGGCACGTTCTCGGTCTGCTGCGCCAGGATGGTGAGCGACTGGACCAGCGGCAGGCCCGCGTTGATCATCGTCGCGAACTGCCGCGTGAAGATCACCACGTCCCGCGTGGTGATGCCGCTTCCGAACGTGGGCAGCTTGAGGTCCTTGGGGGCCTCCCGGACCGTGACCGGGGTCATCCGGCCTTTCCGGAGGAACGCGATCACGTCGTCCCGGGTGGGGACG
>DASWBQ010000336.1:0-7967 GCA_036390535.1 Gemmatimonadales bacterium
GAGTTCACCGAGCACGGCCCGATCGTCTCGGAGGACTCGACCGGCCGGGGCTTCGTGATCCGCTTCGTCGGCTCGGAGCCGGGGACGGCGGGCTACCTGGCCCAGCTCTCGATCAACCGCGCCACCGACTGGAAGAGCTTCCAGGCGGCCACCGACCGCTGGCGGCTGCCGACCGAAAACCTGATCTACGCCGACGTCGACGGGAACATCGGATGGGTCGCAGCCGGGCTGATGCCGATCCGGAAGTGGAGCGGGATGCTGCCGGTGCCCGGCGACGGGCGCTTCGAGTGGGCGGGTTTCCTGCCGTTCTCGGAGCTGCCGGCCAAGTTCAACCCGCCGGAAGGGTTCATCGCCACTGCCAACCACAACATCCTCCCGGCGGGCTACGACAAGCCGCTCTCGTACGAGTGGGCCGAGCCATCGCGCTTCCACCGGATCCGCGAAGTGCTGAGCGCCCGCACCGACTTCACCCGCCAGGACTCGGAGCGGCTGCAGCATGACGCGACCTCGCTCCCGGCGCGGGAGCTGGTGCCGATCCTGCTGCGGGCCGGCCGGACCGCCAGCGCCGCCGGCCCGGCCTGGGAGGCGCTGCGCCGCTGGGACTTCGTGATGCGAAAGGAGGGGGCTGCGCCGCTGCTGTTCGCGGCGTGGCTCGACTCGCTGTCGAGCCGGATCTTCGAGCAGGAGACGGGGATGCACGCTGCGGCCCTGCGGGCTGCCGGGGTCTCGAGCCTCGAGATGCCGGTGCTGCTGGCCCTGGCGCGCGACCCCGCCCGGGCGCCGCTGCTGGTGCAGAGCTTCGAGGCCGCGGTCGCCGCGCTCCGGGAGCGTTTCGGAGCCGATGCCGCGAAGTGGAACTGGGGTTCCATCCACGTGGCGCAGTTCCGGCACCCGATCGCCACGGCCTTCGACCTGCCGGACGCGACGCGGGCCGGGCATGCCACGACGCCGTACATGACGGCCGGGCCGAACCTCCGCCAGTCCCACGGGGCCTCGTTCCGTGAGGTGCTCGACCTGGCCGACTGGGACAACTCGACGGTCACCAGCGTCCCGGGGCAGTCCGGCCAGCCGGGAAGCCCGTTCTACGGGAACCTGCTGCCGCTCTGGGAGCGGGGGGAGTACTTCCCCCTGGTTTATTCCCGGAAGGCGGTGGAGCAGGCGACGGCGCACGTGCTGTGGCTGAAGCCGTAGGCGGAGAGGCGGAGGGGCCGAGGGGCGGATGAGCTCGACCTGCAGCGCCCGGAATGACCATGGATCCTGACCGCCCCCTCCGCCTCCGCGCCATCGTGCTGACCACCGCCGCCTTCACGGTGCTGGCGGTGCTCGTGGCCATCCGGCAGATGAGCGAGGCGAGAGCGGGACTCGGCGTGGGCCTGATGATCGTGGCCGGAGGCGTCGTTCTCGGGGTCCTGACGGGGGAGGGCCTCTACCGCGTGATGGGGTCGGCCTCCAAGGGCCTGGTGGAGACGCTCTTCTCGGCGAAGGGGCTGCCGCCGGCGCCCTCGTTCTCGCTGCAGGAGGCGATGATCGTGCAGGGACGGCATCGCGAGGCGGCGGATTCTTTCCGTGAGCACCTGGCGGTGAACCCCGGTGACCACGACGCCCGGCTGGCGCTCGGGGCGCTGCTCGCGGGTCCGCTGTCCGACCACGCCGCCGCCGAGCAGCTCTTCCGTACCGTCCGCGACGGGCGCCCAACGGAGCGGCAGGAGGCGACCGCCCGGCAGGGGCTCATCGACCTGTACGCCATCACCGGCCAGACGGGCCGCCAGATCACGGAGCTCGCCCGGTTCGCGGACCGATATCCGGGCACGCCCGCGGCGCGAGCCGCGCGCGAGGCGATCCAAACGCTCAAGGCATCCTCACTGGACGCATGAGGGCGGCCTGCCAGGCCGCCCCTACACTACATCAACACCAGCGGGATCAGCCACACCCCGGCCAGGGTGATGATCAGGATCGAGATCAGGTTCATCCACCATCCCGCCCGGGCCATCTGCGGGATGGTCAGGTAGCCGGAGCTGAACACGATCGCGTTGGGCGGGGTGGCGACCGGCAGCATGTAGGCCATGGAGGCCGACACCCCGACGGCGACCATCAGCGGGATGGCGGGCTGATTCAGCGCGGCAGCCGCACCGGCCATGAGCGGCATCGCCATGGTGGCGGTCGCCGCGTTCGAGGTGACCTCGGTCAGGAACACGATCAGGGTGGTCGCGGCCAGGAGCAGCACCCAGTAGGGCGCCGACTCGAGCGCGGAGACGCCGGAACCGATCCAGGCGGCGAGGCCCGACTCGTCCATGGCGAGAGCCATCGACAACCCGCCGCCGAAGAGCAGCAGCACGCCCCAGGAGATCCGGGAGGCCGAGGACCAATCCAGCAGGAACTGGTGCCGCTTGAGGTCCAGGGGGGTGGCGAAGAGTACCAGCGACGCGGCGATGGCGATCGTCGAGTCCTTGACGCCCGGCGCGAAGCTGGCGATCCCCGGAATCTGGATCCACCCCAGGTCTTTCGGCTCCCGCATGATCCAGGCGACCGCCGCCAGCGCGAACACCACGGCCACCACGCGCTCCCCGCGTCCCATGCGGCCCAGGCCAGCCCGCTCGGCCGCGATGATCCCGGCCACGTCGCCGCTCAGCTCACCCGGCCGGTACAGCACCCGGGTCAGCAGCAGCCAGGCGGCCGGCAACAGGAGGGCAGCGATCGGCACGCCCACCATCATCCACTGCCCGAACCCGATCTGGACACCCTGGAACTGCTGGATCGCGCCGGCCATGATGGCATTGGGCGGTGTCCCGATCAGGGTGGCGACGCCGCCGATGGACGCTGCATAGGCGATACCCAGCATCAGCCCGATCCCGAAGGGATAGGGCTCGCCCGATTCGAGCGGAGGCTTGAGCATCCCCGCCACCGCCAGCGCCACCGGCAGCATCATCGCTGCGGTGGCGGTGTTCGAGATCCACATGGAAAGGAAGGCGGTGGCCAGCATGAAGCCCAGCACCAGCCGGTTGGGGCTGGTGCCGACCCGGCTGACGATGCCGAGGGCGATCCGGCGGTGCAGCCCGGTGCGCTCCATCGCCGCGGCGATGAAGAACCCTCCCATGAAGAGGAAGATCAGCTCGTTGGCGTAGGGGGCGGCGGCCGCTCCCATGTCGAGTACGCCGAGCAGCGGAAACAGCGCCAGCGGGAGGAGCGAGGTGACCGGGATCGGGACGGCTTCGGTGATCCACCACACCATCATCAGCGCCATCACTCCGGCGGTCCGCCAGCCGGCGACCGAGAGGGAGCCGGGGGGCGGGCTCAGGGCGATCGCCAGGAAGACGAGGGGGCCGAGGTAGAGGCCGATCCGCGCGGCGAGGATCGAGGCCGGCCGCTCGTCGCTCATCCCACGACCAGGTTCAGCAGCCGGTCCTTCACGTAGATCCGCTTCCGGATCTCCTTCCCCTCGGTGAACCGCTTCACCGACTCCTCGGCGAGCGCCGCCGCCACCACGGTCGCTTCCGTGGCGCCGGCGGGCACCCGGACCTTCGACCGGGTCTTCCCGGAGATCTGCACCACCACCTCGACTTCGGCGCCCTGGATCATCGCCGGGTCCCACGAAGGCCAGGCGGCGTCGAACACCGAGGTCCGGTTGCCGAACTGCTCCCAGCACTCCTCGGCGAAGTGCGGCGCGAACGGCGCCAGCATCACCACCAGGTCCTTCACGATCCGCCGCTCGCAGATGTTGGCCTCGCGGAGGGTGTTGACCAGCTCCATCATCGCCGCGATGGCGGTGTTGTAGGACAGGTGCTCGAGGCCCTCGCTCACCCGCTTCTTGGTCTGGTTCCACTTGACCACCACCGGCAGGTGAAGCTCGCCGCCGATGGCGGTGGCCCGGGCCGACTGGTCGACCAGGTCCCAGACCTTGTCGAGGAACCGCCGCGGGCCGGTGATCCCGGCGTCACGGAAGTCCCCGCCTTCCTCGAACGGGCCCAGGAACATCAGGTACATCCGGAAGGTGTCGGCGCCCCACCTGGCAATGTACTCGTCGGGAATCACCACGTTGCCCCGCGACTTCGACATCTTGGCGCCGTCCTTCACGATCAGCCCGTGGGCCCGGAACTTCCGGAAGGGCTCCTCGAAGGGCAGATGGCCAAGGTCGTGCAGCACCATGGTGATGAAGCGGGCATAGAGGAGGTGGAGCACCGCGTGCTCGTTCCCCCCGATGTAGCTCGCCACCGGCAGCCACCGGCCGGTCCGTCCGGTCTCGAACGGCCGGTCGGCGAACTCGGTGCTCGGGTAGCGGAGGAAGTACCACGCCGAATCGAGGAAGGTGTCGGAGACGTCGGTCTCGCGGTGGGCCGGCTTGCCGCAGGCGGGGCAGGGCACCTCGTACCACGCCTTGTGGCGCGCCAGCGGCGAGACCCCGGTGTCGTCGGGCCGGAAGTCCTCGAGCGGCGGGAGCAGCACCGGGAGGTCCCGCTCGGGCACCGGCACCGAGCCGCAGGAATCGCAGTAGATCACCGGGATCGGCGGACCCCAGTAGCGCTGGCGGCTGATGCACCAGTCGTGGAGCCGGTAGCGCACCACGCCCTTGCCGGCGCCGGTGTGTTCGAGCCACGCCACGATCGCGCGGAGCCCTTCGCCGGCCGGATGGCCGGAGAATTGGCCGGAGTTCACCAGGTGCATCCCCTCGACATCGGGCACCGCGGCGCTGAGGGGTGCGTCGGGGTCCTCCCCCGGCCCCGCCAGCACCCGCACGATCGGGAGCCCGTACCTGGTCGCGAAGGCGAAGTCGCGCTCGTCGTGCCCCGGCACGCCCATGATGGCGCCGGTGCCGTAGTCCATCAGGACGTAGTCCGCGATCCAGACCGGAACCTGTTCCCCGGTGGCGGGGTTTACCGCGTAGCCGCCGGTGAAGACGCCGGTCTTGTCCTTCTCGCCGATCCGGCGGGACACCACGTCCTTCGCGGCCACCGCTTTGCGGTAGGCCTCGACCTCGGGACGCTGCCCGCCGGACGTGAGGGCCTCGACCAGCGGATGCTCGGGCGCCAGCACCATGAAGGTGGCGCCGAAGATCGTGTCCGGCCTGGTGGTGAAGACCCGGATGGTGCCCTCCGCCGCGGCGAAATCGATCTCCGCCCCCTCGGAACGGCCGATCCAGTTCTTCTGAGCCAGGGTGGTGCTCTCCGACCAGTCCATCTTCGACGGGTCGTCGAGGTTGGCGAGGAGGCGGCCGGCGTACTCGGTGATCCGGAAGAACCACTGCTCCAGGAACCGCTGCTCCACCAGCACGCCCGGGTGCCGCTCGCACTCGCCGTTCACCACCTGCTCGTTGGCGAGGACGGTCTTGCACTCGGGGCACCAGTTGACCGCGGCCTTCTTCTTGTACGCCTTCCCCGCCTTGAGCAGCTGGAGGAAGATCCACTGGGTCCACTTGTAGTAGTCGGCGTCGGTGGTCGACAGTTCGTGCCGCCAGTCGAACATCCCGCCCATCCGGGCCAGCTGGCGGCGGAAGTTGGCGATGTTCCGGGGGATCAGCTCCCCCGGATGAATCCCGACCTTGATGGCGAAGTTCTCGCTGTGAATGCCGAAGGCGTCGAAGCCGATCGGCTCGAAGACCTGGTACCCCTGCAGCCGCTTGAACCGCCCGTAGACGTCGGCGCCGGTGAAGGCGAAAAGGTTCCCCACGTGGAGCCCCTCGGCGGAGGGGTAGGGGAACATCATCAGGTTGTAGAACGGCCGGCCGGCGCCGTCGAGGTCCGGCTCGTTGACGTGTCGCTCGGCCCACCGGGCCTGCCACTTGGGCTCGATGAGTTCGGGGCGGTAGCTGCCGTCCCTGGGGGTATGGTCGGTCATGGGACAAAAATAGACGGGCGGACGGGCGGACGGGCAGACGAGCGGAGGGGCAGCAGGCCGGGGCGCGCGCCAGTCCAGGAGCCGCCAGCTTCCCTCAGGAGCCGCCCGTCCGCCCGTCTTGTTATCATCCATCCTCATGGCCACACAGCGGCATCCCGTCAGCCGGGTCATCGAGGCGTTCGGTGCCCTCGCCATCGTGGTGATGGCGCTGGTCACGGGACTGCTCCTCTCCGAGGCGCACGACCGCTTCCGTGACGAAGGGGAAGTCGAGCGGGTTTCGGCGGTGGCCCGGGCCGGCGCCGGCCTGGTGGATCTCGCCGGGGCAGAGCCCGGGGAGGCCCGGGCCGAGGGGGTGCCGTCACGAGTCACGGCGCGCCTCGAGGGAATCGCCCTCGCCGGCCAGGTCGACGCGGGGGTGTCGGTGATCGGCCCCGAGGCACGGCCGCTCTGGGGAGCGGGGACGACGGCCAGTCACGCCGGCGTGGTCGAGGCGCTGGCCGATCGGCCCAGCCCCGGCGAAGTCCGCGTGGTCCGGATGAGGGGCCGGATTCATGCCGTGGCCGCCGCCGAGCGCGGCGGCTGGCTGGTGGTCACCTCCGGCGCCGAGGGGAGCGGCGGCATGTCGTCCCTCCTCCTCCGCGACGTCGGCCTCCTCCTTTTCGTCGGGCTGGTCCTCTTCTACGTCGGGTACCGGATCTTCGACAGCCGGATCATGGCACCGCTGGCGGCCGCCGAAACGGTGACGTCGCGGGTGTCCCGGGGCGACCTCACGATTCCGGAAACGGCCATCCAGCGGATCGGCGGCGGGCCGCTCACCGACGCGGTGCGCGACATGGTGCAGGCGCTGGTGCGGCTGGTGGGCGCGATCCGCTCGTCGGCGGACGAATCGGCCGCCCTGGGCGAGGAGATCTCTGCCGCCACCGAGCAGATGTCAGCGTCGACGCAGGAAGTCGCGGGCACCACGGCCGAGCTGACCGATCGCGCCACCCGCCAGGCCCAGCTGGTCCGGTCCGTGGCCGATGACGCCGAGCGGATCCTGACGATCGCCCAGGAACTGGCCGCGGGCGCTCTGCAGGCGGCGGAACGGAACGCCGAGCTGGCCCGTCTCGCCCGGCGCCATCGCGAGGGGCTCCACGCCTCCGCTTCCCGGCTGGACCAGTTCAGCGAGGAGATCGAACGGGGCGCCGCCGAGGCCGAGGACCTGGCCCATGCCGCCGACGAGATCGAGGCGTTCGTCGCCCAGACCTCCGAGATCGCCCGGCAGACCCACATCCTCTCCCTCAACGCGGCCATCGAGGCGGCCCGGTCCGGCGTGGACAGCCAGGGGATCACCCTGGTGGCGGACGAGGTCCGCCGGCTCGCGGGGCAGGCAGGCCAGGCGGCCACCTCCACCCGGGACACCGTGCGGAGCACGGTGGCGCGGGTCCGCGCCGCGCGGGAACGGCTGCTCCGGCTGGGCGATGGCGGGCGGGCGGCGCGCGACGCGACCCGGACCGCGATCGAGGGACTGGACCAGGTATCGCAGCAGGCCGGCGCCGCCGATGACTGGACCCGGGGCATCTCCCGCTCGGCGGACGACGTGCGCGTGCTGATCGATGCGATCGCCCGGCGGACCACCGAGATGTCGGCGGGCACCGAGGACGTGGCGGCCGCGGCGCAGGAGATCGCGGCGGCGGCGGAGGAACTCAACGCCAGCACCGAGGAGATCGCCGCCTCGGCGTCGCGTCTGGCGGATGCATCGGTGCGGCTGGCCGAGGCCGTGGGGACGTTCCGATTGTAGGCGGCAAGACGGCAGGGCGGCATGGCGGCACAAGATGGCCCGATCGCTTGCTCGCAACCCTTGCCGATCTGCCGCCCTGCCGACCTGCCGCCTAACCGCCTAACCGCCTTGCCACCGCCCGCCCCACGAACCGCACCCGGTCCTTCCAGGGCAGCCGGCTCAGCATCGTCCTCACCACGCCGCGGGTGAACCAGGTCTTGAGGGAATAGTCCACCGCCGCGTCCACCATCACCGGGCGGCCCTCGCCAAGCATGGCGCCGGCGGCCAGCAGGACGCCGTCGATGGCGGAGTCGTCGCCGAGCGGGATGTAGTCCATGCCCATCCCGTCGGCGAAGCCTCTGGCGTCATAGTCGGGGAG
>DASWBQ010000337.1:0-4635 GCA_036390535.1 Gemmatimonadales bacterium
CCCGTCGAAATGCCGGGAAGGACGTGGTGGTGCCGTTTCTCCGCCGGCACGGGGTCCGCGCGGTGAGCCTGCTGGTCGTCTCCCACGTGCATGCGGATCATCTCGGCGGGGCTGGTGCGGTCCTGGACGAACTCGAGGTGAAGACGGCCGCGGAGCCGGGGTGGGCCACGCCGGACTCGCTCTACCGGAGCTTTCTCGACCAGCTGGCGACGGAGGGAACCGGCTGGCGGCCGGCCCGGGCCGGGACCGGCTGGGAACTCGACGGGGTCCGGTTCCGGGTGCTCCATCCGGACACCGCCTGGGCCCGCTGGGGCGAGGACCTGAACGAAGACTCGGCGGTTCTGCTGGTAGAGTATCGGGGCTTCCGGGCGCTCTTCGCCGGCGATGCGGGGCTCCCGGTCGAGCAGCGGCTGCTCGGGCAGGTGGGACCAGTGGATGTGCTGAAGGTCGGCCATCACGGATCCGGCTCCGCGACGGGCGGGACGTGGCTCCGCGAGGTGGCGCCCAGGGTCGCGGTGCTGAGCGTCGGCCGAAACCGCTATGGGCATCCGCACCCGGCCGTGGTGGCCCGGCTGGACAGCGCGGGGGCGATGGTATGGCGGACCGACCGGCACGGGACCGTGACGGTCCAGACCGATGGGTGCCGGGTTGCGGTGCGAACGCGGCGGACGAGTTACCACCTTGATGCCAGGGGGACACCATGCCACGACGGCCTTCCGTTACGACCATCGAGGCCTTCATCCTCGAGCAGGAACGCGCCGTCGCCGGTGCTACCGGGGAACTGACCAACCTCCTCTACGATATCGCGCTCGGTACCAAGCTGGTGGCCGCGGCGATCCGCCGGGCTGGCCTCACCGACATCCTCGGGTCGGCCGGCGCGGTCAACGTGCAGGGGGAAGAGCAGCAGAAGCTCGACGTCTTCGCGAACGAGTGCATGAAGACCGCGCTCGGGGCCGCGGGCCGGGTCTGCGTGATGGCGTCGGAGGAGGACGACGAGCCGACCCTGATCGGCGACCATCCCGAGGCGCGGTATGCCGTCCTCATCGACCCGCTCGACGGATCGTCGAACATCGACGTCAACGGTGCGGTCGGCACCATCTTCAGCATCTACCGGCGGGTTAGCTCGGGGGGTGGTCCCGAGCTTCGCGACGTCCTGCAGGCCGGCCGGCACCAGATCGCGGCCGGCTACGTGATGTACGGGTCGAGCGTCATGCTGGTCTATACCACCGGCAGCGGCGTGCACGGCTTCACCCTTGACCCCACCATCGGGGAGTTCCTCCTCTCCCACGAAGGGATCCGGATGCCGGACAGCGGGAAGTACCTGAGCGTCAACGAGAGCAACTTCCCACGCTGGACCAAGGGGGCCCAGGCGGTGGTCCGCGCCTTCCACGGCGAGCACCCTGACCGGATGAAGGGCAAGAACAGCCGGTACATCGGCTCGCTGGTTGCCGACTTCCATCGCAACCTGATCGCCGGCGGGATCTTCCTCTATCCCAGCGACACCCGAAACCCCGCCGGCAAGCTGCGGCTTTCCTACGAGGCCAACCCGATGGCCTTCATCGCGGAGCAGGCAGGCGGGGCCGCGACCAACGGGCTCACCCGGATTCTCGACATCGAACCCACCGAACTGCACCAGCGCACCCCGCTGATCATCGGGTCGAAGCGGGACGTCGAGTTCGCGATCGAGACCCTGAAGGGTTTCCAGCCATGACCGACGTTCCCGGCCTCCTCCCGGTCGAACCCCTCTACGGTCCTCCGGCGACGCCCGCCGATCCTGGCCGTCCCGGGGAGTTCCCGTTCCTTCGCGGCATCCATCCGACCATGTACACGGGGCGGCTCTGGACGATGCGGCAGTACGCCGGCTTCGGGACGGCTGAGGAAACCAACCAGCGGTTTCACGCGCTCCTCGCGGCCGGGCAGACCGGGCTCTCCACCGCCTTCGACCTCCCCACCCAGATGGGCTACGACTCCGATCACCCGATGGCCGAGGGAGAGGTCGGCCGGGTCGGGGTGGCCATCGATACGGTGGACGACCTGGCCACCCTCTTCCGGGGAATCCCCCTGGACCGGGTCACCACCTCGATGACGATCAACGCCACGGCCTCCACGCTGCTGGCGATGTACGTGGTGGTCGGCGAGGAGCAGGGGGTCGCCCGGCCCCGGCTGGGCGGGACGATCCAGAACGACGTCCTCAAGGAGTACATCGCCAGGGGAACGTACATCTATCCCGCCGAGCCGTCTCTGCGGCTGACGACCGACGTCTTCCGGTTCGTCACCGAGGAGGGCATGAACTTCAACCCGATCTCGATCAGCGGCTATCACATGCGCGAAGCGGGGGCCACCGCGGTCCAGGAAGTGGCCTTTACCTTCGCCAACGCCCTGGAGTACGTCCGGCGGGCCCTGGCCGCGGGGATTCCGCTGGCGGCCTTCGGGCCGCGTCTTTCGTTCTTCTTCGCGGCGCACAGCGACCTCTTCGAGGAGGCGGCCAAGTTCCGGGCCGCGCGGCGGCTCTGGGCCACGCTGATGCGCGAGCGATTCCAGGCCGATGACGTCACCTGCCGCCTCCGCTTCCACACCCAGACCGGCGGCGTGACCCTGCAGGCGCAGCAGCCGCTCAACAACGTCGTCCGCGTTGCGGTGCAGGGGCTGGCCGCGGTGCTGGGAGGGACCCAGTCGCTCCACACCAACGGCTACGACGAGGCGCTGGCGCTTCCCACCGAGGAGGCCGCGACCCTCGCGTTGCGGACCCAGCAGCTGCTCGCCCACGAAAGCGGGGCGGCGCGCACCGTGGACCCGCTGGGCGGCTCCTACTACGTAGAGGCGCTCACCGACCGCATCGAGAGTGCGGCGCGGGCGCTGATCGAGGAGGTCGAAGGGCTCGGGGGCGCGGCCCGCGCCGTCGAGCGGGGCTGGTTCCAGGAGGCCATCGCCCGGAGTGCCTGGCAGCAGCAGCAGGCGGTGGAGCGCGGCGATGCGGTGATCGTCGGGGTCAACCGATTCACCGACGGCCGGCAGGTCCCGATCTTCCCGGCACCCGACTACACCGCCCTGGCGGCGCGGCAGCAGGCCAGGCTGGCGGAGGCCCGCGCCCGCCGGGACGGCGAGGCCGTGCGTCGGACGCTCACTACCCTCGCGGCAGCCGCCCGTGGGACGACGCCGCTGATGCCGGTGATCATCGACGCCGTGCGGACGCGCGCGACCCTGGGCGAGATCAGCAACGTGCTCCGCGAGGCCTGGGGGACCTACCGGTCATGACACCTGCGCTCTCAGCCGCCGCCCGTCCCGCCGCCGCCACGCTCTTCGGGCGGGCGCTGTGCCGTCGCTGCCCGAACTGCGGCGGCCGGCCGATCTTCAGCCGGTGGATCCGGATGGCGGAACGTTGCCCCTCCTGCGGCCTCGTGCTGACCCGGAAGGAGAGCGGCTACAGCCTCGGCGGCTTCTGGCTCAACATGCTCTTTGCCGAGGGAGTCACCGCCGCGCTGCTGGTTGGCACCCTGATCCGGACCTGGCCCGATCCCCCGTGGGACCTCCTGCAGTACGGCCTCCCCGCGCTGGCCGTGCTCACCCCCGTGCTCTTCTATCCCTTCTCGAAGACGCTCTTCCTGGCGCTCGACCTGATGGTGCGGCCATCGGCCCACTACGAGCATGACTGAGGATCGGGCGGGCTTTCTGGAGATTCACCCGGCCGAGTACCGGCTGGTCGTGCCGCGGACCGCCCGGGTCTATTCCCTGGGGCTGGTCCTGCCGCTCACCGAGGTCTGGGTGACCCTGCACGGATTCAGTCAGCTCGCGGCGAAGTTCGTCCGGTGGTTCGCTCCGGCGGTCCGGCCGGGGCGGGCCATCGTGGCGCCCGAGGCGCTCAACCGGTACTACACCAACCACGAAACGAAGCAGGTCGGGACGACCTGGATGACCGCGGAGGACCGTGAGGCGGAGATCGGTGACTACGTCGAGTATCTCGACCGGGTGGCCGAGGACCTGCGAGTCCGGTTTGGCGACGTCGCCATTCACGTGCACGCATTTTCCCAGGGCTGCGCGACCGCCTCGCGCTGGGTGGCCCTGGGCCGGACCCGGCCGGACCGGGTGGTGCTGTGGGGCGGGGGCGTCCCGCCGGACCTCGATCTGGTGGCGCACCGCGATCGGCTGTCCTCGGTGGGACTCCGGGTGATCATCGGGGACCGGGACCAGTTCATCAGCGCCTCCCAGGTCGAGGAGCAGGCACACCGCCTGACCTCGGCCGGGGTGAAGCACCAGCTGACCCGGTTCAAGGGGGGCCATGTCATTCCCTGGAACGTGCTGCGGGAGTTTGCGGAATAGGGCGGGAGTGACCGGGAGAGAGCGGGAGGGCTTTGCCGGGCGTTGGTAGCCACCTCGTCCAAACCATCCCACCCCCTCCAGCTTCCTCCCGCCGTATCCCGCTTCCTCCCGCCCATTCCCGCCTTGAGGTCCCCCCTGAAATGGGCTAAGTTCCTTGGCTATTTGCACTTGGACGCCGAGGCGATGCCGACCTACGAATATCAGTGCCCCGCGGGGCACGAATTCGAGAAGTTCCACGGAATGCACGATCGCAGCCGGGTGAAGTGCCCGGAGTGCGGGAAGGTGTCCCGCCGGAAGATCTCCGGGGGGGCAGGGCTC
>DASWBQ010000338.1:0-1686 GCA_036390535.1 Gemmatimonadales bacterium
GAGGCCGAGGGCGCAGTCGAGGGCTTCTTGGGGGGTTGCGGTCCAGGCGCCGGTGGGGAGTCGGGTGTCGGCGAAGGTTTCGGTGCTGGCCTGGTAGAGCGCGAAGCCGTAGTGGTCGCCGCCGAGGTACTGGATCCGGGCGAGGGGGGTGTACTCGGTCATGGTGGTCCAGGCGCGCAGGTAGCCGTAGGAGCCGCGCCAGGTGATGGTGACCTCTTCCAGGTCGGGCCAGCGCTGGGAGGCGTAGTGGTCCAGGGCTCCTTCGACCTGTTCCTTGAGCTTCTTGCCCGGTACCGGCATGCGTCCATGGTGCCCGCCGGTTGTGGGGGCGGAGACGGTGATGGGCGGGTTGGTGGCCCGCTCATCGGACTGCTCATCGGCGTGTCCTGCCCTGCGCGTCGGGTTCGGGCGATCAGTATCCGGTCGTCCGTGATTGTCTGTTCTGTCTGGTGAGGGGCTCGTTGTGGCACGTGCGGTCAGTGCTGATCTGGTGATGCTGGGTGGCCGGCGCCGGCAGAAACTGGAGGCGATCGTGCGGCGCCCGACCGCGCCGATGCGGATGGTGGTGCGGGCCAGGATCGTCCTGGCTGCGGCTGCGGGCACCCCCAACGCGCGGATCGCCGCCGAGGTCGGCGCCGACGTGGGGACCGCGCGTCGGGTCCGGCACCGGTACGTCACCGAGGGGATCGCGGCGCTGGACGACCGGCCACGCCCGGGCCGACCGCTGGTCTACGACCTGGACGCCCGGCTGGCGGTGGTGGCCACCGCGACGTCGCTGCCCCCTGGCGCGGCGACGGCGTGGAGCCACGCCAGCATCGCCGAGCACCTCAACGAGCAGTATCGGATCCCGATCTCGGCCAGCCAGATCGGGCGGATCCTGGCCGACCTGGACGTCAAACCGCACCTGGTCCGCGGCTGGCTCAACCGCCCGGACGACCCGGCGTTCTTCGCCAAGGCCCGCGCGATCTGCGACCTGTACCGCAACCCACCGGCGAACGCGGTGCTGCTCAGCATCGATGAGAAGACCGGCATCCAGGCCAAGTCCCGCAAGCACCCCACCCGCCCGGTCCGGCCCGGACGGCCCGCCCGGCGGGAGTTCGAGTACGTCCGGCACGGCACCGTCTCGCTGATGGCCGCGATGAACGTGGTCGACGGCACCGTCCACGGGAAGATCATCGCCAGGAACGACTCGGCGACGTTCGTCGAGTTCCTCACCGAGATCGACGCCCAGGTACCAGCACACCTGGCCATCTATCTGGTGATGGACAACGGGTCCAGCCACGTCTCCAAGGCCACCAAAGCCTGGCTGGAGGCTCACCCACGGTTCCACGTCACCCGCACACCGTGTCACGCGTCCTGGCTCAACATGATCGAGATCTGGTTCTCGGTCCTGACCCGCAAGGTGCTGCGCCGTGGGGAGTTCGCCAGCCGCCAGGCCCTCGCCGACAAGATCATCGAGTTCATCGGCGAGTACAACGCCAAGGCCAGACCGTTCCGCTGGACCTACGACGGACAGCCCCTGAAGGCCGCATGACCCACCCCGGCAGGATTAACGCGGGGCGGCACTAGGGACCCTCTTCACGCAGGGACCGAGGGTCCGGGCCGCGATGGCTGGCGGTCCCGCTTGTCGGATTGCCCAGAGCCTCCTCGATCCTCCTGTTGGCCACCGCCTCTTCGCCATTGATG
>DASWBQ010000339.1:0-11870 GCA_036390535.1 Gemmatimonadales bacterium
CAGGTAGCGCTGGACGTACATCTGGCTCTTCTCGCGCTCGGTCGGCGCCGGCAGCGCCACCACCCGGAAGACCCGCGGGCTGACCCGCTCGGTGATCGCCTTGATCACGCCGCCCTTCCCCGCGCCGTCCCGGCCCTCGAAGACGATGCAGATCTTGAGCCCCTTGTGGCGCACCCACTCCTGCATCGCCACCAGTTCCTCGTGGAGCGCCCGCATCGCCTTGGCATATTCCTTCCCGGTCATCGGTGCGGGCTGGCTCTCTGCCGCCTGGCCGTCCTGCCGCCCTGCCGCCTCTGCCGCCTCTGCCGCTTCGCGCTCCGCCCGCTTCTTTTCCTTCTTCTTCTTCCCCATCTGGCCCCTACTTCCCCTTCTCCGCCTTCGGCGGCATCGCCAGCGTATCGGTGACCGCGTCCCAGCCGCCCCCCAGGGCCTTGTAGAGCTGGACCACCGAGACCTTCTGCAGGCGGGTCAGCTGCGAGGCCCTCAGTTCGGACTCGAGCAGAACCCGCTGGGCATCGAGCAGGTTGAGGTAGTTGTCCACTCCACCCTCGTACCGGAGGGCCGCCAGCTCAACGGCCCGACGGGAGGCGACGACCACTCGCTCGGCTGCGGCCACCTCCTCCCGGAGCCGGTCCACCGCCACCAGCCCATCCTCCACTTCCCGGAATGCGGTCAGCACCGTCTTCTCGTACTGGGCCACCGCCGCCTCGGTCCGGGCCCGCTCGGCCTGGACCTGCTTCAGGTTCCGGCCCCGGTTGATCAATGGCTGGAACAGGTTGGCCGCCAGGTTCCAGAACCCGGTGCCGGCCGCGAACAGGCCCCCGATCTCCTGGCTGGCGGTCCCGCCGCCGGCGGTGAGGCTGATGGTCGGGAACAGTGCCGCGATCGCGGCGCCGATGCGGGCATTGGTGGCGCGGAGTTCTTCCTCCGACTGGCGGACATCGGGACGCCGCTGGAGCAGTTCGGAGGGGAGTCCGGCCGGAATCGCCAACGGGAAGGACTGGTTGGTGATGGACAGGCCTCGCGCCACATCGCCCGGCGGGCGGCCGAGGAGCACGCTCAGCTCATTCTCCTTCTGGCGGCGGAGCCGGGTCAGCTGGAACTGCTCTCCTTCCGCCGCGGCAAGGGCCGATTCGCCCTGTCGCACGTCCAGTTCGGACGTCAGGCCACCCTGGAAGCGGGCCCGGGCGAGGGTCAGTGACTGACGCCGCAGTTCTACCTGGGTCTCGGTGATCGAGAGCTGGAGGTCGAGGTCGCGGAGCTCGAAGTAGACGCGCGCCACTTCGCTCACGATGGTGAGGATGGCGCCCCGGCGGCCCTGCTCCGAGGCGAGGAGCGACGCCCTGGCCGATTCGTTCAACCGGCGGATCCGGCCCCAGAGGTCGATCTCCCAGTACAGGCTCGCCCCAACGGCGAAGCTGTTCTGCTCCCCCGTGACTCCGGGAAGCGAGTCGCTGTTCCGGCCCCGGCCTGCGGTGGCCCCGACGTCGATCTGGGGCAGGAACTCGAGCCGCTGGATGCCGAGCAGGGCACGGGCCTCGTTGACCCGCGCCAGCGCCACCCGCAGGTCCTGATTCTCCCGCAACGCCGTTCGGATCAGGCCCTGGAGCGTGGTGTCGGAGTAGACCTGCCACCACGGCAGGTTGGCGTACGAGGAGTCCCGGAGGGCCAGCGTGGTGTCACGCCAGGTGACCGGTACCGGCACCTCCGGCCGTTCATAGTTGGGGCCCATGGCGCAGCCGGCGCCAAGGACCGCCAGGCTGGCGAGGAGCAGGCGTCGCATCTCAGGGCCCTCCCTCGACGACCGGGGTGGCGGCCTTGCCCTTCCCCGTCCGCTCGACCATCGCGAACAGCCCCGGGATCAGGAACACCCCGAACATCGTCGCGATCAGCATCCCCCAGAAGACCGCCGTCCCCATCCGTTGCTGGGCGGCCGCCCCCGCCCCGCTGGCGAGCACCAGGGGCAGCACGCCCATGATGAAGGCGAACGCGGTCATCAGGATCGGCCGGAACCGGAGCCGGGCCGCCTCGAGCGAGGCATCCTCGATGGAGACGCCCGCGTCGTGGCGGGCTTTGGCGTATTCCACGATCAGGATGGCGTTCTTCGCGGCGAGGCCGACCAGCATGATCAGGCCCACCTGGACGAAGACATTGTTGTCGTACCCCGCCACCCAGGTACCGAAGAAGGCGCCCATCGCCACCAGTGGAGTCTCGAGCAGCACGGCCCAGGGCAGCTTCCAGCTTTCGTACAGGGCCGCCAGCAGCAGGAAGACGAACACGATTGCCAGCGCGAACGTGGGACCGGAAGGTGGCGCGGTCTGTTCCTGGAAGGAAATGCCGTTCCAGGCCACGCCCATCTCGGCCGGGAGGACCTCCCGGGCCACTTCCTCGAGCGCCGACATCGCCTGGCCGGAGGTATAGCCCGGCCCCGGCACCCCGGTGATCTCGACCGAGCGGAACAGGTTGAACCGGGTGGTCAGCTCGGTGCCGGAGGTTGGCGTCATGGTCACCATGGTCGACAGGGGGACCATTTCCTCCGACGTCCTGCTCCGGACGTAGAATTGCCCGATGTCGTCGGGCTTCTGCCGGAAGGCGGGTTCCGCCTGGGCGTAGACGCGGTACAGCCGCCCGAACCGGTTGAAGTCGTTCACGTACGCGCCGCCCAGGGACGTCTGCAGGGCGGCGAACACGTCGCTGATCGGCACGCCGAGGGTCCGGGCCTTTTCCCGGTCGAGGCCGACCTGGATCTGCGGCGTGGCCGGGTTGAAGGCGGAGAACAGGTTGGCGAGTTCGGGCCGCTGCCGGGCGGCCTGCAGGAAGGCCTGGGTGTTGGCGCCCAGGGTCGTCACGTCGAGCGTCCCGCTCCGGTCCTGGAGCAGCATGGAGAAGCCGGCCGCGGCACCGAAGCCGGGAATCGTCGGCGGGATGAACGGCATCACGATGGCGCTGGGGACGTCGGCAAAGGCCACCCGGAGCCGCTGCATGATGGCCTGCACGTGGAGCGCGTCGGTGGCGCGCTCCTCCCATGGGACCAGCCGGCAGAAGAGGGTGGCGTACTCGGGGCTGTAGTTGTTCGCCACGATGCCCCACCCGCTGACGCTGGTGCAGGCCGAGACCCCGTCGGTCCGCTGCAGGATCCCCTCGACCTGCCGCACGACCGCGTTGGTCCGTTCCTGCGACGAGGCCGGTGGCAACTGGGCGTTGACGATGAACACGCCCTGGTCCTCATCGGGCACGAATCCGGCGGGCAGCAGCCGGGCCAGCCCGCCGGTGAGTACCGTCGCGGCCACCACCGCGGCCACCGCCAGGATGCCGCGCCGGACGAAGGGGCTGGTCCCGCGGATGTACCCGCCGGTCAGCGACTCGAACAGGCGGTTGAAGCCGGCGAAGAACTTGCCGAGCGGCCCCCGCATCGGCGTGGGCGGTTTGAGCAGCGTCGCGGTCAGGGCCGGAGCGAGCGACAGCGCCAGAAAGGCCGAAATCACCACCGAGATCGCGATCGTCAGGGCGAACTGCTGGTACAACCGGCCGGTCAGGCCGCCCAGCAGGCCCACCGGGACGAACACCGCGCTCATGATCAGCGCGATCGCCACCACCGGGCCCGAGACTTCCTTCATCGCCTTCTCGGTGGCCTCACGCGGCCCGAGTCCGTGCTCCATGTGGTGGAAGACCGCTTCGACCACCACGATGGCGTCATCCACCACGATCCCGATGGCCAGCACCAGTCCGAACATCGTCAGGATGTTGATCGAGAAGCCCAGCAGCGGGAAGAAGATGAAGGTCCCGATCAGGGAGATCGGCACCGTGAGCAGCGGGATGATGGTGGCCCGGACGTTCTGGAGGAACAGGAACACCACCAGGCTCACCAGGATGAAGGCCTCGACCAGCGTCTTCACGATCTCCTCGATCGAGGCCTCCACCGCCGGGGTGGTGTCGTAGACGATGTCGTAGGCCATGTCGGCCGGGAAATACCCGGCCAGCTCCTCCAGGGTGCGGTACATCCGCTCGGCCGACTGCAGCTGGTTGGCCCCCGGCAGGAGGTATACCGCGAGTCCCGCCGAGGGCCCGGCAACCCACTCGCCGGTCTCCTGGTTCTTCACCACCATCCGGCCCTGGGCGTCGTAGTTCTCCGTCCCCAGTTCCACCCGGCCGACATCGCGGAGCCGGACCACGTCGCCGGTCGATGACTCGCGGAGGATGATCTGCTCGAACTCTGCCGGGGTGGACAGCCGGTTTGGAGCCCGGACCGTGTAGGTGAACTCCTGGCCCGGAGGAGAGGGCGCGGCGCCCACTTTGCCGGCCGGCGCCTGCAGATTCTGCTCCTGGACCGCCGCGATGACGTCGGCCGGCGTCAGGCCCAGGGCGGTCAGCCGGTCGGGCCGCAGCCAGATCCGCATGCCGTATTCCGACCCGCCGAACAGGTCGACCTGGGCGACTCCGGGCACGCGAAGCAGCGCGTCCCGGATGTTGATCATGGCGTAGTTGCCCAGGAACTGCGCGTCGCGGGTGCCCCCTGGCGAGTAGAGCGACAGCACCATCAGGATGCTGGGATTGAGCTTCTTGACGGTGATCCCCTGCCGCAGCACTTCCTGCGGCAGCCGGCCTTGCGCCTGCGACACCCGGTTCTGGGTCAGGACGTTGGCCATGTCCGCGTCCATCTCGACCTGGAACGAGACGTCCAGGGTCATTCGGCCGTCGCTGGTATTGGAGGACAGCATGTAGATCATGTTGTCGACGCCGTTGACCTGCTGCTCCAGCGGCGTGGCCACCGACTGCTCCACCACCTCCGCCGCGGCGCCGGGATACGTCGTGGCGACCCGGATGGTCGGCGGCGCGAGCTGGGGATACTGCTCGATCGAGAGACCCTGGAGGATGAACCCCCCCATCAGCACGATCAGGATCGCGATGACGATGGCGACGATCGGTCGCCGGATGAAGAAACTCGGCATGGCTCAGGGAGCTCCAGCCGAGTCCGACGCGGCCTGGGTCGCCGTGACCGGGCGGATCTTGCTCCCCTGCCGCACCTTGTGGATTCCCTCCACCACGATTCGCTCGCCTGGAGCCAGCCCGCTGGACACCACCCACTCGCTGCCGACCCTCGTGGTCGCCGTGATCGGCCGGATCTCGACCGTGCTGTCCACCCCGACGACGGCCACACTGAAGGTCCCCTGGACCTCGATCACGGCCCGCTGGGGAACCACGACCGCGTTCTTCAGCATGCGGAGCGGCACCCGCACCCTGGCGAACTGGCCGGGCCGGAGGACTTTCTCCGGATTGGTGAAGACAGCCTGGATCGGGAGCGTCCCGGTGGCGGGGTCCACCCCGCGGCCGATCACCGACACCCGGCCCTTCTGGGGGTGGATCGACCCGTCGGCCAGGACCAGCTCGAGATTCTCCTCGGTTCGGCGCGAGCCGCGCCCAGCCGCCGAACTCTCCCGGGCCAGGGCCAGGTATTCGCTTTCCGCGATCCCGAAGTCGAACCGGACCGGGTCGATCCGGGAGACCACCGTCAGGACGGTCGGCTGGGGACTGCCGACGTAGGTTCCCAAATCGACCTCCCGGAGCCCCGCCACCCCGTCGATCGGGCTGGTGACCCGGGTATAGCCCAGGTCGAGTTCCGCCTTGTCCAGGACCGCCCTGGCCCCCTCGAGGGCGGCCTGGGCCGCGGCCATCGAGGCCTCGGCGTTATCCAGATCCTGCTGACTGACGGCGTTCTGCGCGGCCAGAGGACGAAGCCGGTTGACCTGCACGGTTGCCCGGGCCAGTCGGGCCTCGGCCTCGGCCACATCCGCCCGAGCCTTGGCCCGGGCGGCCTGCAGCGGCGCCGGATCGATCAGGAACAGCAAATCCCCCTTGCGGACCAGTTCCCCTTGCCGGAAGGCCTGCTCTTGTAGAAACCCCGACACCCGGGCCATCACCTGGACATCCTCCGCGCCCCGGATCTGGCCCGTGAACTCGGCGATCACCGGTACGTCACGGCTTGCCACCGGGGCCACCACGACTTCGGTGGGAGGGGGCGGGGCTGGAGCCTCTTCGCCGCAAGCGGACAGGACGGCTGCAAGGGCAAGGACCACACAACGCATGGCCGACTCCGTGGGGTGGCGCAGGGAAGAAATGGGACAGGAGGTCAGGGAAACCTAGCCTCCGAGGCAGTTCGAGTGCTAGAAGGACCACTCCAAACCGAGCTGGTAGAATCGCTCGTTGCTGAAGGGGTTGTACCCGTACAGGCTGGCCGAGAACCGCCCGAATTCGCTCGTCAGCGAGAGGCCCCGGTCCACGGTCCGGTCGCTCTCGAAGATCCGGAGCCGCTGGACGGTGGTACCCGGCTGGAACCAGTCGGTGACCCGGAAGGAGGCGTTCCCCCAGGAATAGAAGTACGAGCCGGACCCGTCCAGGGAATGGACCAGCTCGCTCTCGTTGTAGATGGTCAGGCCGCCCCAGTCAAACTCGAACTCGAATCCGGGCGCGACAGCGTCGGTCCGGCCGACTGCCAGGCCGATCATCGGGGTGAAGCTGACTGTTGCGGTGCTGCCGGCCTCGAGCACCCAGCCGACCCAGGCGGAAAAGGTGTCCCGGTCCTCGTAGCCATACCGGGCCAGGAAGTGCCAGGACCGGTAGTCCACGGCCACCGCCCCATAGGGCACCGTTTCTTCGTCGGGGGTGAGGCCCATGTAGAACAGCGCGTAGCCGCTGGTGGCCGGCTTGGGGGCGTCCTGGGCCCGGGCGACGGTTGGGCCACCGGTGAGGAGCAGCCCGAGGACGAGGAGCCTGCGCAGTTTCATGCTACCCGCCCAGAGCGATGATGATCGCCACCAGCACCAGGCCGAGCAACAGCATGGCCATCCCGGCGCGCCATGGCGAAAGGCCGCCATACCGACCGAGCGCGGCACCCGATCCGAACATCATGACGGCCGCAACGAGATTGGAGAGCCGGAGGGCCGGCTCCGGGTCACGGAGGAAGACGAAGGGAAGCGCCACCGGCAGCGTCGCCAGGAAGACCAGCACCAGCACCAGCAGCGCACCCTGCAGGTCCTCGCGCCTCACCAGCGAGGCGTTCGCGGGCAGCGGAAAGGCGCGGATCTGACCCACGACACGCTCCAGCCCCGCCTCGGTCATGCCGGCGCCGTACATCTCCGGGAGAGAGTGGAGCACCAGCTGACGGGCCTGCGGCGGGTCAACACCTTTCACTGCCCGGACCAGGGCAAATCGCCGGGCCCGCTCGACGGCAGAGGTCACCACGTACATCGCCCCGTCCACGATGCCCCAGGCCAGGTTGCACCCCAGCGCGCCGATCAGCATCTGGCGGACGTCCTGCGGCCCACTGGTCGCGACGCTCAGAGACCCGGTGAAGGTGAGCACCATCATCAGGCCGAAGCTCACTTCGGAGAACCGGTCGACCGGATCGAGGACCCGCTGCCGTCCTTCCAGGACCGAGCGCGCGAAATCGGCGTCGTGGTTCGTCATGGGCCTGCAAGTTGGCGCGAACCGGTGCCGGTGGAAAGGGAGCAGCCGGCGGAAGCCCGGCTGCCCGCTCTCGACGCGTCTTCACAGATTCACCCTCCCAGAGCAATCGTGACGGCGACCAGCGCCGCCCCCAGAACCATCATCACGACCCCGACGCCCATCGGCCTGAGCCCGGAGGCCTTCCCGAACGACCACCCCGCGATGAACAGCATCGCCAGTGCGATGCCGTTGGAGTAGCGAAGCGCCCGCTCCACTTGGTGCATCACCACGAACGGCATCGCCACCGGCAAGGTGGCGAGGGTCACCAGCAGGAACACCCCCAGAGCGCCCTTGAGGTCGTCCCAGTGGAGTCCCGCCCTCTGGCCCGGACCCATCTGGCGAATCCGACCGACCACTCCGTCCACCGCCGCGTCGTCAAGGGCCTCGTCCACCACCTCCGGCAGCTCGGTCCGCACCAGGGCCCTCGCCACTTCCGGCGACACCCCGGGCACCACGTGGCGGATCCGGGCCTGGCGGGTCCGGTAGGCGATGGAGGAGACGATGAACATCACCCCGTCCACGATCCCCCACGCGAGGTTGCAGCCCAGCGCGCCGATCAGCATCTCCCGGATTTCCTGGCGGCCGCTGGTCGCGACACTGACCGACCCGGTGAAGCTCAGCACCATGATCAGCCCGAAGATCACCTCCCCGAACCGGTCGCCCGGATCGAGCACCCGGTCCCGCCCCGAGAGGAGGTGTTGCGCCAGGGTGTCGTAACGGGCCATGCGGACCTCCGTAGAACTGGAAAGCTCAGGCTCCCCGGTAGAGCCCACCTGCTGTCAGAACGAACAGGGGGACCTGCCGCTCTGCCGCCTGAAACGGTACAATAGCTCCGTTCGCCCCTCCCGTCCTCAGCCCAGGTTGCACCATGGCCGGCAAGCTGCGTCCTTCCGTCAACTGGCTGCTGGCGGGAGCCCCGGCGGCCATCCTGCTCGAGCGCGGCGAGGCGGCCGCTCCCCTGGTCTTCCTGACGGCCGCCCTCGCCATCGTGCCGCTCGCTCACGCCATCGTCGAGGCCACCGAGCTGAGCGTGCTCCTCGTCGCCACCATCGCCTCCGACGGCCGGGCCACCTGGTTCAAGGGGATCCAGCTGCTGACCATCTACGTGATTCTCGCCGCCTCCATCTACTTCCTGCCGATCCCGGCCGCCCCGTGACCAGCCACACCCACTACCTCTGGTTCCAGACCAGGCGGCGCCAGGAGATCCTCGACATCACCGACCAGGTCGCGGAACAGGTGGCGGCCAGCGGGGTGCGGGAGGGGTTCGTGCTGGTCTCGGCGATGCACATCACCGCCTCGGTCTTTGTGAACGACCACGAATCGGGGCTCTGGCACGACATCCTGCACTGGCTCGAGGAGACCGTCGCGCCCTGGAGCCCCGACCGGTACCGGCACAACGACACCGGCGAGGACAACGCCGCCGCCCACCTCCGGAGCCTCACCGTGGGCCACGAGGTGATCGTCCCGATCACCAAAGGCGAGCTGGACCTCGGCCCCTGGCAGCGGGTCTTCTATGGCGAATGGGACGGCCAGCGGCGGAAGCGGGTGATCGTCAAGGTCCTGGGGGAGTAGCCGCCGAGCAGTACCTGCCGAGAATCACTGCCTCTGGCGATCCCCTGTTTCGGGGGATACAATCGCGGCTTCCCTGCCAGCCCCAACCCGTGAGCCCCACTGAGGTGCCGGATGACTGCCGTCCTGCCGCCCTGCCGCCCTGCCGCCCTCCTGGTCCTGACGCTTGCCGCCTGCCGCGCCTCCGGCCCGACGCTGGTCGACGACGCCTCGCTCACCGGCGGCGGCGACGGCGCCAACTGGCTGGGCTACGGGCGGACCTACAGCGAGCAGCGGTTCAGCCCCCTCACCCAGATCAACGCCGCCAACGTCGCCGGGCTCAAGGTCGACTGGTACCTCGACCTCCCCGACGACCGGGGCCTGGTTTCCACTCCGCTGGTCCGGGACGGCATCCTCTACTTTGTCGGCAGCCTGAACATCGTCCGCGCGGTGGACGCCACCACCGGGGAACTCAAGTGGAAGTACGACCCCCAGGTCATGGAACGCGCCGGAGACCGGGTCCGCTCGGGGTGGGATCACAGCCGCGGCATCGCCCTCTGGAAGGACAAGGTCTACGTCGCCACCTGGGACGGGCGGCTGATCGCCGTGGACGCCGCCACCGGCCGGGAAGTCTGGAGCACCATGACGGTCGACCCCGAGAAGGCGCTCTACATCACTGGCGCGCCCAAGGTCTTCAAGGGGAAGGTGCTGATCGGCAACGGCGGCACCGAGAACGGTCCCGCGCGCGGCTACGTCACTGCCTATGACGCCGAGACGGGGGCACAGGTCTGGCGCTTCCACATCGTCCCGGGCAACCCCGCCGACGGCTTCGAGAACCCCGCCATGGAAATGGCGGCGAAGACCTGGACCGGCGAGTGGTGGAAGTTCGGCGGCGGCGGCAACGCCTGGCACGGCTTCACCTACGATCCCGAGCTCGACCAGCTCTATATCGGCACCGGCAACGGCTCGCCCTGGAACCAGAAGATCCGGAGCCCCGGTGGCGGCGACAATCTCTTCCTCTGCTCGGTGGTGGCACTCGATCCCGACACCGGGGAGTACCTCTGGCACTACCAGACAACGCCGGGAGAGACTTGGGACTACAACTCCAACATGGACATCGTCCTGGCGGACCTCCCCATCAACGGGGATACCGTCAAGGCGCTGATGCACGCCCCCAAGAACGGCTTCTTCTACCTGATCGACCGCCGCACCGGGAAGCTCCTCTCGGCCGAGCCGTTCACCGAGGTGACCTGGGCCTCGAAGGTGGACCTCACCACCGGCCGGCCCGTCGAGGTGCCCGGGGCCCGCTACGAGGACGGCGAGGCGACCGTCGCACCCTCGGCGTGGGGGGGGCACAGCTGGCACGCCATGTCGTACAACCCCGGCACCGGCCTGGTCTATATCCCCACCCTGCATCTTGGCATGCAGATGATCGACCAGGGGGTGAAGCACGCAGAGTGGCGGTCACCGGACTGGAAGGCCGACCTCCCCGGCGAGGGATTGGGCGTCGCCCCGGTCGTCGTGCCCTCCCGTGGGGACGGCCGCCTCGGCAGCCTGCAGGCGTGGGATCCCGTCACCCAGCGTCGTGTCTGGGAGGTCCCGCTGCCAGGTTTCTGGAACCCGGGCACGATGACCACAGCCGGCAATCTCGTCTTCCAGGGACGTGCCGATGGCGTCCTGGTCGCCTACGACGCGACCACCGGCCAGCAACTCTGGCAGATGCCCCTCGGCCTCGGTATTTCCGCGCCGCCGATTACCTACACCGTCCACGGCCGCCAGTACGTGGCACTGCTGGTAGGCTGGGGCGGCGTCGCCGCCGCCGCGGGTGGAGCCGACGCCGCGGCCCACGGCTGGGCCTATGGCGCCCAGCGCCGACGCCTGGTCGCCTTCTCGCTGGAGGGCACGGCCGAGCTTCCACCGCAGCCCGGTCCCGTGGTGGCAGTGCCGATCGGATCGGAGGATTTCCCGGTGAATGTCGCGGCCGCGACCCGAGGCGCGGCCGTCTTCGCCGGCCGCTGCCAGTGGTGCCACGGTTTCGGGGCGGTGGCGGCGGGGATGGCGCCCGACCTCCGGGCCTCGACGGTGACGCTGTCGGCCACCGCCTTCGCCGAGGTGGTGCGCGACGGCGGCCGGAAGGCGCGCGGGATGCCGCAGTTCGGGGAATTCACTGACCAGCGGCTCGAAGACCTGCGGCACTACCTCAGGCAGCAGGCCGACCTCGCGCTCGCCGCGACGAAGCCGCAGTAGGAAGCAGCACAGCGAGGCGGTCTACCGTCCTGCCGCCTCGCCGTCCTGCCGCCCTGCCGTCAGTTCCTCCGGTTGGGCCAGGCCGAAGTGCGTACCCAGCCGTCCCCGCTGGATCGTGAGCGCGCCCAGGCCCGAGACCACGCCCACCGTGCCCAGGATCAGGAGCAGGCGCAGCGCCGGCTTCCCCTGCGCGAATCGGTCGGTCGCGGCGGAGAGCGCGGTCAGGATCCACACCGCCGTCCCGAGCAGCAGCCAGCCCTGAAGCACCCGGGCCGCCCACGGGCGCCGGACGAATAGGAGCGCCAGCAGCCCGAAGCAGACCGCCATCAGGAAGAAGGCGCCGGCCCGGAGGAAGTGGGCGGCCATCAGCAGCATGCAGAAGACCACCAGCAGGAATTGCAGGAAGATCATCGGGACTCCTTCGCTCGGTGAAACGTAGCGGCCGGCGCGCGCCGAGAGTACCATCCTCCGTTCTCGCCACCGCCTGAGGTTCCCCCTCCTTCGGAGGCCATCATGGTCGCTACGCTCCGGGGGCTTCACATCGTCTGCGGCACCGTCGGGACCGGCGCCGC
>DASWBQ010000340.1:0-7262 GCA_036390535.1 Gemmatimonadales bacterium
GCCGCGGAGGCGAGGAGACGGTACCGCATGGAGGCGTCGAGGTCGGGGATTGGAATGCAAGTTGGGGATGGCCCCGGGCGGGCGTCAATTGTCGCAGCCGTGGCACACCGGTGCCGCGGCACCGCGGCTAGATTCTGGACATGACCGGCGTTGGCGCACCCCCTCCACTCCCCCGCTCCGCTCCCTCCCCCCTGACCGATGCGGTCCGCCGGGTCGAGCTCGCCCGGATGAAGCGGATCGCGACCGGCCTGCTGGTCGCCGCCCTGGTGACCCTCGTGATCGCCCGGATCTACGAGCCGCTCTACCCCTGGCTCGGCTACATCCGCGCCACCGCGGAAGCCGCGGTCGTCGGTGGCCTGGCCGACTGGTTCGCCGTCACCGCCCTTTTCCGCCGGCCCCTCGGCCTGCCGATACCCCATACCGCCATCATCCCCAGCCAGAAGGACCGGATCGGCCAGATCCTCGGCAACTTCGTCCAGAACCACTTCATCAACCGCGAGGTCCTCTCCGCCAAGCTCCACGAGATGAAGCTGGGGACCCGCCTGGGCGTCTGGCTCCGGGACGAGGAGAACGCCGCGCGACTGGCCCGCGGCCTCGCCGGCGGCCTGGCCAAGGCCGTCGAGGTCCTGCCGGAGGAGGAAGTCAGGCAGCTGGTCCACAAGAGCGCCGTGGACCGGCTCCAGAAGATCCAGCTGGCGCCGGTGCTCGCCGATGTCCTGTCGCTTCTCGCCACCGACGAGCGCCGCCACCTGCTCCTGGACGGCGCCACCAGCTTCCTCGCCGAGGCGGTCGAGGAAGGGAAGGGGACGATTCGCGAGAAGATCCACGAGCAGCGGCCCTGGTGGGTGCCGCCGGTGGTGGAGGAACCGCTGACCCGCCGGGTGGTGGCGGCGATGCGGAAGGTCGCGGAGGAGATTCGCCACGACTCGTCCCACCCGGTGCGGCTCAAGTTCGATGCGGCGCTCGCCGACTTCATCGCCCGCCTCAAGGACTCCCCCGAGGTGATTGCCCGGGCCGAGTCGATCAAGCAGGACATGCTCGGCCACCCGGCGATGCAGGGCTTTGCGGCCTCGCTCTGGGACCAGGCCCGCGGGGCGGCCCGGCGCTACGCCACCGAGCCAGACCAGGTGTCCCTGGTGCCGCTGGAGCAGGCGATCATGGCGGTGGGCGACTCGCTCCTGGCCAGGGAGGCGATCCGGGTCGACCTCGAGCGCTTTCTCACCAACATGGTCGCCACCCTGCTGGACCAGCAGCGCCACGAGGTGGCCGAGCTGATCGCCTCGACCGTGCGGAAGTGGGATCCCGACATGGCGTCGACCCGGATCGAGCTGGCCGTCGGCCGGGACCTGCAGTTCATCCGGCTCAACGGGACCCTGGTGGGCGGGCTGGCCGGGTTGGTGATCTACGTGGTGGTGAGGATGTTCGAGTAGGTCGGATGCCGGACGGTCAGACGGGGATTGGTCAGCCTGAGCGGAGCGAAGGCGCTGACTCGAGTATGGCCCCCTCGCGTTGCTCGGGGTGACCCGAATCCCTTCCGACCCTCTGACCGTCCGCCCTATTTGAACGTATCACACGCATCCACCCGCCCCGCCTCCAACCCCCGGCGCAGCCACTGCACCCGCTGGGCCGACGAACCGTGGGTGAACGACTCGGGGCTGACCCGCCCGCTCTGCTGCTTCTGGATCCGGTCGTCGCCGATCGCCGCGGCGGCGTTGAGCCCCTCCTCCAGGTCGCCCGCTTCCAGCAGGCCGCGCTGGGCCGCCGAATGGCCCCACACACCCGCCAGGCAGTCCGCCTGCAGTTCCAGCAGCACGGACAGCTCGTTGGCCTGCGAAGGATTCCGGCGCTGGGCCTCGCGCATCTGCTGCTCCACCCCCAGGATGTTCTGGACGTGGTGGCCGATCTCGTGGGCGATCACGTACGCCTGGGCGAAGTCGCCCGGCGCCCCGAACCGCTCCTTGAGGTCGTCGTAGAAGGCCAGGTCGATGTAGACCTGCTGGTCACCAGGGCAATAGAACGGGCCCATCGCGGACTGGCCCAGCCCGCAGGCGGATTCCGTCGCGTCGCGGAAGACCACCAGCCGGGCGTCCTGGTAGCTGGCGCCGGCCGTGGGGAGGATTTCCCGCCAGGTCTTCTGGGTGTCGTCGAGGATGAAGCTGACGAAGGAGTAGCTCTCCTCCTGGGCCGCCAGCTCGGCCTCGGTGATCGGAGCGGAGGCGGTCACCCCGCCCCCCTGGGTCGCGGCGCCGAGCAGCTGCATCAGCACGGTCACGGGGTTCTGGCCCATCAGCAGGCTGATGACCGCCATGATGGCCAGGCCGCCCAGCCCGATCCCCGCACCACGTGCCACCGGCGACCGGCGGCGGTCCTCGACGTTCTGGCTTCGGTGCCCCCGCTGCCATCGCATGCGGCCCTCCCGGGAAAGGTGGTGGTCAGGTGTCGCCCCGGGCGGCAGGAAACGGAAGCGGGAGGAGCGGGATGACTCCCGCCCACTCCCGCTCTCTCCCGCTCTCTCCCGCCCGCTACTGCAGCTTCTTGAACATCTCCCCGACGACCTCGTTCACACGCTCCTGGGAGGGCGCCTTCTCGCCGGCCGAGTTCTCGACCTTGACCCGCCAGGCCAGTTTGCCGCTCTTGGCGTCGAGGAGGTCGATCACGCCGCCGCCCTTCTTGCTCTCCACCGGGTAGGTGGTCTGCATTCCGCCGCCCCACCCCCAACCGTAGCCGTACCATCCGCCGTACCCAACGGTAGCGCCGGTGGTCTGGTAGGTCGTCTCGGTCCTGACGCCGATGGCGTACCGGACGTGGAGGGTCGCCGCGCCCTCGGAGGCCGCCTGCTTGAAGCCCTTGGCCTGCATGTTGGCGTGGATGGCCTTCTGGATCCGCTCGTGGACGATGTTGCTCTGCAGCGCGGCGTCCCGCTCCTCGCCGACGTTGGCGCCACCGACCAGGAAGTAAGTGGCCCCGGCCGGGATCGGGACGTCCGGGTTCCGGTCCGCGGTGATGCTAGGCCCACAGGCTGCGGCGGAGACGGCCAGCAGGGTGCCCGCCAACGTGCGCATCGTGCTCATAAGTGTCCTCATCGAGGTGGAAGGGTCCCGACACCTGGCCGGAACGTGCACTGCAGACGCACTAATCTAGTCGGGGGACACATTTCACGTCAGCCGGGTCCCTATTCCCCCTCCGGCCGCGGCGGGCTCCCCCCGGGGTCCGCCGCCCGCCGCCGGTCCTCCGGGGTCCCGAAGATCTTCTCCCCGTCCAGCCGGCCGTTCTCGATGAACACCTCGCCGATGGCCCGGCCCGCCCCGGCACTCCCCGCCAGATGGACACCCAGGACGTTCGTTTCCAGCGTCCCCGGGTCCAGGGTGGGCTTCCCGGTGACCGGATCCGAGATGATCCCCAGCCGGTCGAAGAGGGCGAAGTCGGGGTGGTAGCCGGTCAGGGCGTAGACTCGGTCGGCGGGTACCTCCTCCACTTTCCCGTCGGCCCGCCGGACCCGCACGCCGCTGACCGTGATGGCCTCGGCTTCCGCCCCGAACAGGGCTCGGATCTCCCCGGCCCGGATCCGGTTGTCCAGGTCCGGCCGGAGCCAGTACTTGACCGTGGGCCGGAGTTCCGGCCGCCGGTACACCAGCGTGACCCGGGCGCCGGCCCGGAAGTAGAGCAGCGCCGCCTCGACCGCCGAGTTCTTTCCCCCGATGATTACCACGTCCTGGCCCCAGACGACGTGCGGCTCGTCGGCATAGTGGGACACGTGCGGCAGCTCTTCGCCAGGAATGCCGAGCCGGTTGGGATGGTCGAAATAGCCGGTGGCCAGGATCAGCCGATCGCAGCCGACCCGCTCCTCTCCATGTCGAGTCGACAGGAGGGCCCGGATGGGGCCGCCCGTCTGCCCGTCCGCCCGTCCGCCCGTCACCAGACGGACACCCGTCCGCACCCTGAGCCCCTCCGCCCGCACCACCCCGCGGTAGTACTTGAGCGCCTCCTCCCGGGTCGCCTTCTGCCCGGCGCACACCAGCGGGTGGCCCCCGATCTCGAGCCGCTCCGGGGTGGTGAAGAAGGTCATCCCGACCGGGTACCGGACGATCGACTCGGCGATCGCCCCGGCGTCGATCACCAGGGCGTCGATGCCGCGGCGCCTGGCCGAGATGGCGCAGGCCAGCCCGATCGGGCCCGCCCCGACGATGAGGGCCGGGATGTGAGGGGTTGCCATGATGGGGATTATAGTTGGAGTCAAGAGTCGATAGTTCGTGAGGAGCGGGCACGGCTTCCGTTGATCGACTCCCGACGCTCAGCTCTCAACTCTCAACTCGCGGCTCTCGACTCTCGACTCCCCTTGCTCCTCGCCACCTGGAACGTCAACTCCGTCCGTGCCCGCCTCGACCGGCTGGTCGCCTTCCTCGGCCGGGCCGCGCCGGACGTCGTCTGCCTCCAGGAGCTGAAGGTCCCCGACGAGGACTTCCCCTTCGAGGCGGTGCGGGCGGCCGGGTACCACGCCGCGGTGCACGGTCAGCGAACCTACAATGGGGTCGCCATCCTGAGCCGCGTCGAGCCGGCGGATGTCCAGGTCGGGCTCGGTGACGGCGAGGTCGACGACCAGGCCCGGCTCCTCGCCGCCACGGTCGACGGCATCCGGGTGATCTCGGCGTACGTCCCCAACGGCCAGGTGGTCGGCAGCGACAAGTGGGCCTACAAGCTGGCCTGGCTCGGGCGCCTGCGGTCCTGGCTGGACCGGACGGCGCAACCGGACCAGCCGCTGGTGCTGTGCGGCGACTTCAACGTGGCGCCCGAGGACCTGGACGTCGCCCAGCCCGATGACTGGCGCGACTCGGTGCTCTGCCACGACGACGCCCGCCGGGCGCTGCAGAAGGTGACCTCCTGGGGCCTGGTGGACGCCATCCGGCTGCATCACGCAGGTCCCGGCCCCTTCACCTGGTGGGACTACCGGATGCTGGCCTTTCCCAAAGGCAACGGCCTCCGGATCGATCACATCTTCGCGACAGCGCCGCTGGCCGCCCGCTGCCGGTCCGCCACGGTGGACCGCGACGAGCGGAAGGGGAAGCTGCCCAGCGACCACGCTCCGGTGCTGGCCCGCTTCGAGTAGCCGCTCACGACTCACGACTCACGACTCACGACTCCCTGCCATGCTCCTCGCCGCCCTCCTCCTCCTCGCCACCCCCGACACCATCCCCACCGCGGTCCGCGAGCGCTATGTCCAGACCGACGTGATGATCCCGATGCGCGACGGTGCCCGGCTCTTCACCACCGTCTACGCGCCGCGTGACACGACGCAGGCCTGGCCGATTCTCCTGACCCGGACGCCGTACGCCTCCGACCTGCTCCTGAATCCGTTCGGTCCCGGGCCGACCTACGCCAGCGAGGGGTTCATCTTCGTCTACCAGGATGTGCGCGGCAAATACCAGTCGGAGGGGGAATTCGTCAACGTTCGTCCACACAACCCGAAGAAGTCGGGAACGGAGATCGACGAGTCGAGTGACACGTACGACACGATCGACTGGCTGCTGAAGAACGTCCGCCATCACAACGGCCGGGTGGCGCAGTACGGCGTCTCCTACCTGGGCTTCTACACGACCCACGGCATCCTGAGCGGGCATCCGAATCTCGTGGCGGCGTCTCCCCAGGCCCCGGTCACCAACTGGTTCCTGGGCGACGACTTCAACCACAACGGCGCCTTCTACATCGGCGACGCTTTCTCGTTCCTGTCCTCATTCGGGCAGCCGCGTCCCGCGCCAACCAGGGAGCACGCCCGGGGCTACGACATGAAGACCCCGGATGCCTACGAGTTCCTGCTCCGGGTCGGGTCCCGGACCCACATCGACACCGCGCTCTTCCGGGGCGGCATCCCCTTCTGGACCGAGCTCAGGAAGAACCCGAACTACAACACCTGGTGGAAGGCCCGCGACCCGCGGCCGCACCTGGTCAACGTAAAGCCGGCGGTGATGACGGTCGGCGGCTGGTACGACCACGAGAACCTCTGGGGAGCGCTCAGGATCTACGAAGCGATCGAAAAGCAGAACCCTGGTGCCCGGAACATGCTGGTCATCGGTCCCTGGTTCCACGGCCAGTGGTGGTTCGACCTGGGGACGTCGTTGGGCAACGTCCAGTTCGGGAGCGAGACCTCCACCTGGTACCACGAGAACGTCGAGCTGCCGTTCTACAACTGCCTCCTCAAGGACCGGTGTGACCGGCAGCTCCCGGAGGCGGTCGTCTATGAGACGGGCGCCAACAAGTGGCGGAGCTTCGACAGCTGGCCGCCGAAGGGCGTCGTCCCGACCGCCTTTGCGCTGGGGAAGGGCGGCGCCCTCGTCCGCGGGAGAGCGGGCGCCCCCCGAAGCGCCGAGGAGTTCGTCAGCGACCCGGCCAAGCCGGTGCCTTACCTCGACCGGATCGCCGGGCCCCGGTATCAGCGCGACTACATGGTGGGCGACCAGCGGTTTGCCTCCCGCCGGACGGACGTCGTGACCTGGCAGACGGAACCGCTCCAGGAGGACCTGACCATCGCGGGCCCCATCCAGGCAAAGCTGCTGGTCTCGACGACCGGGACCGACGCGGACTGGGTGGTGAAGCTGATCGACGTCTATCCGGACGATACCCCGGACCCCTCACCGAACCCGAACGGTGTCCGGATGGGTGGGTACCAGCAGCTGGTGCGGGCGGAGATCATGCGGGGGCGCTACCGGAACAGCCACGAGAGGCCGGAGGCCTTCGTGCCCGGGCGGCCGACCGCGGTGAGATTCGCTCTCAACGACGCCTTCCACACCTTCAGGAAGGGGCACCGGGTGATGGTGCAGGTCCAGAGCAGCTGGTTCCCGCTGGTGGACCGGAACCCGCAGACCTTCGTGGACATCACGGCGGCGAAGCCGTCCGACTACCGGAAGGCCACCCACAAGGTCTATCAGGGTGGAGTGAACGGCTCCGCCATCGTGCTGCCGGTAATGCCCTAGCACGGGCAACTCCAACAAGCGCAGCGGCCACCTTACGGTGGCCGGTGCGGGTGGCTCGTTACAGGTCACCATCCGGTGGTGGCGGTGGGTCACCGGGGTCCCCGTAGAAAGGGATCGTTCCGCTGAGCTTGCCCTCAGCCTTCTGGTCCTCCAGATACTTCTCGAGCACCAGCAGGTCGCGGCGGACCCGGCGTGCCCACATCCACATCAGCCACATCCACTCGCTGGCGTGGCGCGCGGGTCTGTCCTCATCCATTTGATCCCATGTCGCCCTCGCCACGGGGAGCTCTCGGTCGG
>DASWBQ010000341.1:0-2021 GCA_036390535.1 Gemmatimonadales bacterium
GGCAGTTCGACCGGCCGCCGGCCGAACCGGCCGGTGATCAGGAACCGGCTGCCTTCCGCCAGCAGCACCGCGTCCTCGGCCCGCACGTCGGCGTCGGTCGCCTGCCCGAAGGTGATCCGTCCCGGGGCGGTCTCGAGCGCCGCCCACGCCGGGTCGTCGAGATTGAGCGCACAGACGCCACCTGGGGCCAGGAGTCCGGTCAGGCGCAGCTTGGCCGAGCGATACGCCTCCATGGTGCCGTGATAGTCGAGATGATCGCGGGTCAGGTTGGTGAAGACCGCGCCGCTGAAGGCGAGGCCATCGAGCCGCCCCTGATCGAGGCTGTGAGAGGAGGCCTCCATCGCTACCGAGTGGACGCCGCGGTCGGCCATGGCGCGGAGTGTCGCCTGGAGGTCCACCGGTCCCGGGGTGGTCAGCGACCCGGCCGTGGACATGACCGGCGCACCGGCTCCGTCGAACGCGCCCAGCGTGCCGATGCTCCCGGCGTCGCCGTGGCGATTCAGGAGATGGCGCACCAGAGCCGTGGTGGTCGTCTTCCCGTTGGTCCCGGTGATCCCGATCACGGTCATCTGCGCTGCCGGATCGCCAAACCAGGCGCGCGCCACCGCCGCTGCGGCGCCCCGGCCGTCCGCCACGATGAGTTCGAGCGCGTCGTCGGTGACATGTCGCTCGACGACGACGGCACGGGCGCCACGCCGGACCGCGTCGGCGACGTAGGCGTGTCCGTCCAGCTGGCTCCCGGGCACCGCCAGGAAGAGGCTCCCCTCCCTGGCCTCGCGGCTGTCGGCGGTCAGATGGTCGATGGGCACCGCATTCCCGGCTGGCCGGCGCAGCAGGCCGGCCCGCGACAGTGCCTCGGTCACGAGCGCGAAACGGTCAGTCACGGGCGCCTGTCCTGGCCGGACCTGGCCGGGCCGGCCGCTCCGCGGGAGGCCCTCCACCAGTGAGGAGCTGCACGGTGGATCCCGACGGCACGGAATCGCCCGCGGCGGGCCGGGAGCCACTGACCCGACCGCCCCCGGCGGCGGCGACGCGGAAGCCGCGTCGATGCAGGAGGAGCGCCGCCTGCCGGACCGAAAGTCCCGCCACGGCGGGGACTTCCCGGACCTCGGCGTCCCTATCTCCCGTCCCCGCCGCTGGCAGCGGGATCGCCACGGCCTCGGGGGCCGTCGGTTCCAGCACCTGCGGCGGGGTGGCGCTGGTCACTGCCGGCGCGGCCTCACTGAACCGGCTCCGGTCAATCGCGCTGCTCCGGGCCACCAGCGCCTGCTGGATCATCTGCCGGTTGAGGGGCGCCGCGACGAGGCCGCCGTAGTAGTTCCCGGCGGTGGGGTTGCTCACCCGAATCACGACGACCAGCTGGGGCCGGTCCGCCGGGAAGATGCCGGCGAACGACGACGTGTAGGTGTTGGTGTACCGGCCGTTCACGACGTTGCGGGCGGTGCCCGTCTTCCCGACGACCGTGAACCGGTCGAGCTGCGCCCGGCTCCCGGTGCCCCCGGTGCTGGCCGCCGCGCCGAGGAACTGTCGCACCCGGTCCGCGGCCTCGGCGCTGACGACCCGCCGGATCCGCCGCGGGACGTGCCGATAGACGACCCGTCCCTCCGGATCGCGAACCTCGCGGATCAGGGTGAGGGACGGCAGGTCCCCGCCGTTCGCCAGCGTGGCGTAGGCCGCGGCCAGCTGGAGGGGCGTGATCTCGAGTTCGTACCCTTGTGCCAGACTGGGCTGGGTATTGCCGGGACTCCAGCGGTGGGGCCGGCGGAGGATCCCGGGAGATTCCCCCGGAATCTCGATGCCGGTCGGTACCCCGAAGCCGAAGTCCCGGAGCAGATCGAAGTGCTCGGCGAAGGTCAACCGGGACGTGAACTGCACCATCCCCACGTTGCTCGATTTCTCGATGGCGAGCGCCAGGTCCATGTCGCCGGCGACGGGGTGATCGTCCCTGATCGGGCGGGCCCGCCCCGGCACAGGGAGGACCCCGTTCATCCCCGACACGCGCCCCCGGTCCCGGCCCAGCT
>DASWBQ010000342.1:0-3433 GCA_036390535.1 Gemmatimonadales bacterium
CGAGCAGGAGGGCGCCCTCTGGCTCCGGACCACCGAGTTCGGCGACGACAAGGACCGGGTGCTCCGCAAGTCGGACGGGACCTACACCTATCTCCTGCCCGACATCGCCTACCACGTCTTCAAGCGGGAGCGTGGATTCGACCGGGTGATTGACGTCTGGGGCGCGGACCATCATGGCTACATCCCCCGGATGCGGGCGGCGCTGCTCGCCCTCGGCTACCCGGAGGACTTCTTCGATGTCGCCCTGGTCCAGCTTGTGAAGGTGGTCAAGGGTGGGGAAGAGGTGAAGATGTCCAAGCGCGCGGGGGACTTCGTCACCCTGCGCGACCTGGTGGACATGGTCGGCGTGGATGCCGCCCGCTACTTCTTCCTGATGCGGCGGGGCGACTCTCCGTTCATCTTCGATGTCGACCTCGCCACCCGGCAGACCGACGAGAACCCGGTCTTCTATGTCCAGATGGCGCATGCCCGGATGAGCGGCATCTTCCGGGTGGCGGGGGTCGACCCCGAGTCCCTGGGGACCATCGACCTGACCGCGCTCCCCGCGCCCGAGGACGCCGAGCTGGCCAAGCTCCTCCCGGTGTTCGAGGACACCATCGCGCGGGCCGCCCGCGACCTCCAGCCGAACCGGGTCACCGACTACCTCGAGGACCTCGCCCGGGTCACCCACGCCTGGTACCACCGCTGTCGCGTGCTCGGCGAGCCCGAGGCGGTGGAGCGGAACCGGCTGGCCCTCGCCCGGGCCACCCGGACCGTCCTGGCCAACGGCCTCCGCCTCCTCGGCTGTTCTGCCCCCGATCGGATGTGATTCCATGAGCCTCCTGGTGGTCGGCAGTGTGGCGCTCGATTCCGTCTACACCCCCTTCGGGGAAACGGCCGACGCCCTCGGCGGCTCCGCCGTGTACTTCAGCGTGGCCGGCTCGCTGCTGGCCCCGGTGCGGGTCGTCGGGGTGATCGGCGAGGACTATCCGGTCCACGAGCTCGAGGCGTTGTCGTCGCGAGGCATCGACTGGTCCGGCGTCGAGCGGGCGGCAGGAGAGAGCTTCCGCTGGAAGGGGAAGTACTCCTACGACCTCCAGAGCCGCGAGACCCTGGAGACCCGGCTGGGCGTCTTCGCCGCGTTCAATCCGGTGCTCCCCGCGAGCCACCGCGACGCGGAGTACCTCTTCCTCGGGAATATCGACCCGGTGCTCCAGATGGGAGTGCTCGACCAGGTTCGGTCGCCGAAGCTCACCGTCTGCGACACGATGAACTACTGGATCCAGGGCAAGCGGAAGGAACTGCTGACCCTGCTCGAGCGGGTCGACGTCCTGATGGTCAACGATTCCGAGGCGCGGGAGCTGTCCGGTGACTGGAACATCCATCGCGCCGCGCGGTGGATCCTCGAGCGCGGCCCCAAGCGGGTGGTCATCAAGCAGGGGGAATACGGCGCGCTCCTGATGGAACCGGGCCGGGCCTTCTACGCGCCGGCCTTTCCGCTGGAGGAGGTCTTCGACCCCACCGGGGCCGGCGATGCCTTCGCCGGCGGCTTCATGGCCTACCTGGCGCGTACCGGCGAGACCTCGCCGTCGGCGATGCGGCGCGCCATGGTCTACGGCGCCACGATGGGATCGTTCGCCGTGGCGGGGTTCGGCATCAGGGGCTTCGATGAGATCCGGCTTGCCGATGTGCTGCACCGGGTCCGGGAGTTCGCCGAGTTGACCCACGTCCCGATGGCGGAGCGGATCGAATGACGGAACGGCAATACGCTGCAGCGGGAGTGGATCTCCGCACCGCGGAGGCGTCGAAGGAGCGGATCGGCCGTCTGGTGGCGGGGACCAGGACCCCGCTCGCCTTGGGGGCCGTCGGCGCCTTCGGGGGCATGGTCCGCATCCCCGAGGGCCTGCGCCGCCCCGTGCTGGTGATGAGTACCGACGGGGTCGGTACCAAGGTGCTCGTCGCCCGGGAGCGCGGGGTGCTCGACACCGTCGGCGAGGACCTCGTCAACCACTCGGTCAACGACATCCTCGTGCACGGAGCGACCCCGATTGCCTTCATGGACTACGTCGCCGGCGCCGGGCTCGGTGTTGACGAGATCGCCGACCTCGTCGAAGGGGTCGCCCGCGGCTGCCGGAACCACAGCATGGTCCTCGCCGGGGGCGAGACGGCCCAGATGCCCGGGCTCTACCAGCCCGGCCACTTCGACCTGGCCGGAACGATTGTCGGCGTCGTCGAGGAGGACGAGGCGCTGCACGGCGACCGGGTCACGGCGGGCGACGTGCTGGTCGGCTACGCCTCCACCGGCCTGCACACCAACGGATACACTCTGGCCCGCCGGGTCCTCTTCGATCGGCTCCAGCTCCGTGCCGACGAACCGATCGCCGAACTGGGGACCACGGTGGGCGACGCGCTCCTTGCCGTCCACCGGAGCTACGGGCCGGCCATCCGGCCGGTGCTCGACCGGTGCCACGGCCTCGCCCATATCACCGGCGGGGGCATCCCGGGGAACCTGGTCCGGGTGCTTCCGGATCGGGTGGAGGCCGTGGTCCGGGTCGGCAGCTGGCCGGTGCCGCCGCTGTTCGGCCTCATTCAGCGGGGCGGCGAGGTCGGCGACGAGGAAATGGCCGAGGTCTTCAACCTGGGCGTCGGAATGATCGCGGCCGTGCCGCCTGCCGACCTCGACCAGGTCCGGTCCGCCGCGACGGCCGCGGGCGTCGAGACCTGGGTGATCGGGGAGGTTCGGCCCGGGGCCACCACGGTCCGGATGGTCCGGGACAGGGGATGACCGAAGCAGAGGCGATGCAGCGGGCGGTCGACCTGGCGTGGCGAGGGTGGGGCCGGGTGCATCCCAATCCGCTGGTTGGCGCCGTGGTGCTTCAGGACGGGAGCGTGGTGGGGGAGGGATGGCACGCCGAGTTTGGCGCGGCCCACGCGGAGGTCACGGCGCTTCGGACCGCCGGGCCTGCCGCCAGCGGCGGCACGATGGTCGTGACCCTCGAGCCGTGCCGGCACCATGGCCAGCAGCCGCCATGCACCGAGGCCATCCTCGCGGCGGGCATCCGGAGGGTGGTCTTTGGTCTCGCTGACCCGAATCCCGGAGCCGGTGGCGGGGCCGCGCTCCTCGCCCAGCGCGGCCTGGAAGTGGCGGAAGCGCGCCATCCCGCGGTGCCTGAGCAGAACGCCGCCTTCCTGCACCGGTTCGGCGGCGGGTCCCGCCCCTTCGTGGCGCTTAAGCTCGCCACCTCGGTGGACGGCCGGGTGGCGGACTACACCGGGCGGGCGAGGTGGATTTCCGGCCCCCTGGCGCGCGAGTGGGTCCATTGGCTTCGCGCCGGTTTCGACGCGATCGCGGTGGGCGGCCGGACCGCCCGGGCCGATGACCCCGCCCTCACGGTCCGCGGCAGTGTGGCGCCGCGTGTCCCGCCCCGCCGCATCGTTTTCGATCGGCGGGCCG